>WFRO01000090.1 GCA_015486475.1 Bacteroidales bacterium | reverse complement strand
TTCGAGGCCCTTCAGCACCTTCAGGGAGACAGCCGGATCGATGAAATTGGCCGTGCCGATCTGTATGGCCGTGGCGCCGGCCAGCAGGAATTCGATAGCGTCGGTAGCGTTCCCGATGCCTCCCAGACCGATCACCGGGATGCTGACAGCATGGTAGGCCTGCCACACCATGCGCAGGGCGATGGGCTTCACCGCCGGACCCGAGAGTCCGCCCGTGATGGTGGCGATGGCGGGGCGCCGCCGTTCGGCGTCGATGGCCATGGCCAGCACCGTATTGATCAGCGACACCGCGTCGGCACCCTCCTCCTCGGCGATGCGGGCAAAATCGGCGATGGAGGTGACATTGGGCGAAAGCTTCACGATGAGGGTCTTCGGATAGGCTTTCCGCACCTCGCGGATCACCTCCCGCGCCGAGACGGGGTTGGTGCCAAAGACCATGCCGCCCTCCCTGACGTTGGGACAGGAGATGTTCAGCTCGATGCCCGGGATGCCTTCCAGCGCCCCGATCTTACCTGCCACCTCCACATACTCCTCGATCGTCGAGCCCGAGACATTGACGATGAAATGCGTATCATACGGGCGGAGTGTGGGATAGATGTGCTCAATGAAGTAGTCCACCCCCTTGTTCTGGAGTCCCACCGAGTTGATCATTCCCGCGGGGGCCTCGGCCATGCGGGGGGCAGGGTTGCCTTCGCGGTTGCTGCCCGTGGTGGCTTTGGTGAAAATGGCTCCCAGGCGCGAGATATCCATGAAATCGGTGTATTCCGTGCCGTAGCCGAAACATCCGGAGGCTGTCGTCACGGGATTCTTCAGGGTGAGCTTTCCAATATGAACCTGCAGATCTACCATATCAGTTCTTTTGTGTTAAAAACGGGACCCTCCACACAGGCCCGCTGCATGCCGTGGATGGTCTGCTGGGCACAGCAGAGACAGGCGCCTATGCCGCAGGCCATGAGGGTCTCCAGCGAGGCCTCGCAGAAGATGTCGCGGCGGGCAGCTACGGCAGCCACCGCCTTCATCATCGGCTCCGGACCGCAGGTGTAAATGCCGTCATACGCCGCTTCGATCGCCGGATGATCGGTCACCAGTCCCCGGTGACCGCGGCTGCCGTCCTCGGTGGTGAACAGTACCTCGCCCAGCGACTCAAAGCGGGAGAGGTCGAAGATCTGCGCCGCCGAACGGAACCCGAACAGAAAGACCGGCTCTTTGCCTGCCGCCCGCAGCGCCCGGCCCAGCAGCAGCATGGGAGCGATGCCCACCCCCCCGGCCACCAGAAGGAAAAGCTGCCCGCCGGTGAGGGTGAAAGGATGTCCCAGGGGATAGATCATGTTCAGGGTGTCTCCCGGCGCCAGACGTGCCAGCTGCCGTGTGCCGGCTCCGACCTCCTGGATGAGCAGATGTACCTCACGGGTGCTCTCATGGACATCAAAAAAGGAGATGGGACGCCGCAGGAAGGTCTTTTCAGAACCATTCACCTTCAGCTCGGCAAACTGTCCGGGTAAGATCGGAGGCAGAGGCGCCGGTGACCGTAACACCAGCTCAAAATATTCGTCATGAAGCCTGTGATTGGCCCGGACGGTAAGATCTTCTGTTCTTTTCTTCACAGGATAGCATTTGTGGCCTTAGTGGCATGTCCCTGCAAAGATAAATAAAAAGAACAGTAGAAAAAGCCGTTTCCCCGATCAGGGAATATAGGAATCAAAGCGTCCGTCGTCATAGAGCAGGATCACCCGTACGATCTTTCCCTGTACAGGCTGTTTTCCGGACTCTGGAGGGATCACGGATGCCGGAGCATGCTGTGTACCATACGGAGCCTGCTCTTCATCCTGCAGAGAAGCAGCGGCCTCTGGCGGCTCTTTCTCTTCCGGCTCAGTCACAGGAACTGCCTCCTCCTGACCAAAAAGCCCCTTTTGGACAGGTGCTTTCAGCATATTGCCTTTGCCTGTGAGCAGCCATTCCGCATTCACATCCGGAAAGGCCTCCAGGAATTTCTGCAGAAAATCGTAACTGGGCTTATTCCTGCCCGAAAGAATATGGGAAATACTTGAGCGCTGCACCCCGATCCGGTCGGCCAGTATGCCCGAGCCGATATCTTTGGCTTTCATGAATTGCAGGATCCGTTCACTGATCCCTTTTTCCTGTTCCATTTGTATTCAGAATATGGTTTTATACTATTCACAAATGTAATGAATTTAAAAATTACAGTTGTAAATTATTTGTGTTTACATTAGTAATTACATTTGTAATTTGTAAAATACCACTATATCTGAAATAAGCATAGCATACCTATCCCTCATACACCGTCTTGCATCTGTATTCCCTGTTATCAGTGAATACTGGATCTTTTCCGATGCAATATACCATATACAAAGTTATTATTTAGATAAACTCCTTATATATCTGATATCAAATTAATTATATATAATTTATATCTTATTTCGGGATTGCCGGGGGTGTTTTACCTGAATCTACTTGAATATATACTTTTTATATTCCATATATAATACTGGTTTATAGTAATATATAGTACCATATTATCAGTGGTTTACATAAGTAAACATAATGTATTTTACAATTCCGGCCGGCCCGATGTATGGTCATAAAGAATGTCAAATATCTGTAAATACATTTGTAAATTTTCTCAATATGCCTGTTGTAGTGTTACAAATGTAATTTCTATCAGATGGTGTGGGAAATGAGTGAATAGGAAAATAAAATTCACATCTCTCCTACCCTGCTGGTTCGTAGTTGGTGGTTTGTGGTTCGTAGTTGAACCAAGCATCCAGTAACCAGCACTTTCCGGAAGTGTGGAGTACTTAGAGTACTTAAAGTGCCTTAAGTGCGCTAAAGTTGAAAGTTGGTTACTTAGAGCTCTTCTTTTCAATCATTCAAGCATTCAATCATTCAAGCATTCAATCATTGCTTCCCCCAGCACCCTGCACCCAGTAACTTTCAGGAAGTGTGGAGTGTGGAGTGCCTGGAGTTTGGAGTTATTATTCTCATCATCGCTTTATCTCTTCATCCCTTCATCGTTCCCTTTACCCAGCACCTAGCACCCTGTACCTTGCACCCCTTCTGCCTTCTGCCTTCTGCCTTTTGCCTTCTTTACTCCGTAAACACCAGATACAACACAGGCACTACCACCAGTGTCAGCAGGGTGGAGACGAGCAATCCCCCGATGATGGTCCACCCCATGGGCGCCCAGATGAGTCCGCCTTTGAGGGTGAGCGGCAGCAGACCGCCGATGGTAGTGAAAGCGGTGAGGATGATGGGTGTGAACCGTACTTTCCCTGATTCCATCACGGCTTCCAGGGTGCTCTTCCCTGCTCTTCTGAGGGTATTGGAATGATCGACCAGGATGATGGAGTTGTTCACGACGATGCCCACGAGGCTGACCAGTCCCACAAAGGCCATGAAGGAGAAGGAATAGCCGGTCAGGAAGAGGGCCCACAGTGAGCCGGTGATGGCCAGGGGAATGGCTGCGAAGATGATCAGGGGCTGTTTGAAGGATCGGAACTGCAGCACCAGCACGGCAAAGATAGCGATAAGGGCGATGATCCCCGCCTCGCTCATGCCGCCGAACGACTCGTTGCGGTTCTCCAGCTCGCCGGCGATGCGGTAGCCGTAGCCGAAAGGAAAGCTGAGCGTGTCGAGACGCGCCAGCACGGGCTTCATCACATCATCCAGCGACGATCCTTTCGCCAGGTCGGCGGTGATGAGGATGCTGCGCTGCATGTTGTAACGGGTGATCAGTCCGGGGTCGTTGCGCAGTTCAGGCTGCGCCAGCCCGCGCAGGGGGATGAAATGACCGGTTAAGGATTTCACGGTGAGCAGGTCGAGGTCGGAGAGCTGCAGCAGGCTGTCGAAAGGCATGCGCACCACGATGGGGTACTCTTTGCCCTGCCGGTCGCGGAAATGCGAGACGGTGGTGCCATTGATGGCTGTGCGCAGGGTCTTGTCCACTTCCGCCACAGGCACACCCAGCGCCAGGGCTTTGTCTTTGTTGATGCGGAAACGGATGTCGGTGCGGTTGCTCTTCACCTGGTTCTCCACGTTGATGGCTCCCGGCGACTCCCGCACGATGCGCTCCACCCATCCTGCCATCGACCGCAGCCGGTCGAAGTCTTTCCCGTACACATAGATCATCACAGGCGCTGTGACGGGCACGCCCTGCTCGTACTCTTTGATATAGATATGCGCAAAGGGATAGCCGGAGAACAACTTCCTCAGTGTCTCTACGGTCCGCTCATACACAGCATGATCGTAACTGTTGAGATGGACGTAGATCTCCCCGAAATCACGGGCATAGTTCTTCGGAAAGAGGTTGTAGTAGATACGGGGATTGCCGTGACCCGTGTTGGCAGCGTATTTTTCCACCGCCGGCAGGGTGTCCAGCACCGACCCGACATACCGCACCACCCGGTCGGTCTCATAGATGGAGGCGTTTCCCGGCATTTTCACCCGCACCATAAAATCGGGCATCTCGGCCGGCGGGAAGAAGCTCAGGCCGATCACGGGCAGCAGGGCCAGCGATCCCACGAAGATAAAGGCGGCCAGACCCAGCACCCAGCCCCTGTGCTGCATCACATACTGCAGGGTCCTGTGGTAAGGCCCTTCGATCAGACGTTTGAGGAAGGCCTGGAAAGGGTTTTTCTTCCGCCGTATCTTTTCGGTGTTCCTGAAGTAAACGCTGGTGATCAGGGGGGTGAGCGTCAGGGCGATGAGCAGGGAGGCGGTGAGGGTGTACAGGATGGTGAGGGG
>WFRO01000089.1 GCA_015486475.1 Bacteroidales bacterium | reverse complement strand
GCGGTGCGGCTGGCTGAGTTTGCCCGGTTCATCCACCAGCAGGAGAATGTTTTTTCAAGGATCCTGCATACTCCCGACCTGAAAGAGCTGGAGCCACTCTTCCGGATCACGGCGGGAGGCTACTGGGAGGAGCATTATGTTTTCAACAAACCATCGAAGAAACAAAAGAAAAGTTTTGGAAAACAAGCTTTTCATCTGCTTCTTATCAATATTGTGGTTCCTTTTTACTTTATTTACGGTGTGATCAACGGTCTGGAGGAATATCGTGAGCGGGCCCTGGAGATCCTGGAGGCCCTGCCGCCGGAGCGTAACGCGATCATCCGCAAATGGGAGGAGGCCGGTATCCGGGCGGAGAGCGCTTTTTACTCGCAGGCGTTGATCCGTTTGAAGAATGATTACTGCAACAAGGGCCGTTGCCTGGAGTGCGGGATCGGGAAAAGGATCATAACGGGGAAAAAAGGATAAGAAAATGCAGGAGAACATTACGGCTGAGATGAAAGGGAGCATCCACTCACTGCGGTGGGCCGTGATCCTGCTGGTGGGTATTTTCATTACGGGGATCGCCGGTTTTATGGTGCTGGAAGGGTACTCCTTCATTGATGCCGTATACATGACGGTGATCACCATTTCGACCGTGGGTTACCGGGAAGTGCATCCGTTGAGCGATGTGGGGAAGATCTTCACGGTGCTGCTGATCATCTCCAGTTTTGGTATCTTCGTATTTGCCATTTCGAACCTTACGCGATATCTCCTGGACGGGATCTTTCGAAATGCTTTTCTGGTAAGAAAAATCAAAAAAAAGATAGAGAAATTGGAAAAACATGTGATTTTATGCGGATATGGGCGTAACGGCCGGCAGGCAGCCCATGAGCTCAGGGACCATGGCAGGGAGTTCGTGATCCTGGAGAGTGATCCTGCCAAGCTGGAGGAGATGGAGGAGGAAGGGGATTTTCTGGCCATCGAGGGGGACGCTACCAATGAAGAGCGGCTGATAGAGGCAGGTGTGGAAAAAGCCGAGGCGCTGATCACCACCCTGCCCAATGATGCGGACAATCTGCTGATCGTTATCTCGGCCCGGCAGCTCAATCCGGATCTGAAGATAATCAGCCGGGCTTCGGACGAAAAAACGGAAAAAAAGCTGAAACGGGCCGGCGCCACCAATGTGATCATGTCCGACCGCATTGGCGGGCAGCGTATGGCCAAGCTGGTGGTACAGCCCGATGTGGTGGAGTTTCTGGAGAAGATCATGCTGCAGAGCGCCTCGGACGTGAACCTGGAGGAGATCTCCTGTGCTGCGATGTGCGAGATGTTCGACGGGAAATCGATCCGCGAGCTGGGCATACGCAACAAGTCGGGCGCCAACATCATCGGCATGAAAAAGAGAGAAGACTACATCTTCAATCCTGATCCGGACGTACTGCTGGAAAAGGACGATAAGTTATTCGTCCTGGGGAGCCCCCGCCAGATCGCTCTGATGAAGAAGATCCTCCGGACCGGAAAAGCCTGAAAAAGGAAGGTATCCTTTCTGCTTCCTCCGGGCCTGTTGACGGGCCCCGGAATAAAATCCCTTATAATGTTGCTTTAATTAAAAAAAACTGTAATTTTGCAAATCTTTTGATCAAAGTTCAATGGCTCAATAAAAAACGTTTAACGAATAGTAAAGGAAATGTATTTAACGACGGAAAAGAAAAAGGAATTTTTTAAGAAGTATGGCAAGTCGGCCACGGACACCGGATCCGTTGAAGGTCAGATCGCTCTGTTCACGTTCAGGATCGCTCATCTGACGGAACATCTGAAAAAGAACCGGAAAGATTATTCTACCCAGCGTTCCCTGCTCAAGCTTGTGGGGAGGCGTCGCCGTCTGCTGGATTATCTGAAGCAGAGAGATATCGAAAGGTACAGAAGCCTTATCAAAGACCTGAATATCAGGAAATAAAACAAAGGGAGGCAATTGTTACCGATTGCCTTTTTTTGTAAAGTTCATACAATAATTATTTTAATTCAAGTATTACAATGTCAGATATTTATACAAAAACCATAACGTTGCATGATGGTCGTGAGATCGTGCTGGAGACAGGACGTCTGGCCCGTCAGGCTGATGGTTCCGTTTTGCTGCGCATGGGACGAACCATGTTGCTGGCAACGGTAGTGAGTGCCAAAGAGGCAAAGGAAGATGTGGATTTCATGCCACTCTCGGTGGATTATAAGGAGAAATTTGCCAGCCTGGGACGTATCCCGGGAGGTTTTATGAAAAGGGAGGCCCGTCCTTCCGATTACGAGATCCTGATCGCCCGTCTGGTCGACCGTGTCCTGCGTCCGCTGTTCCCGGAAGATTATCATGCGGATACTTTTGTGAACATCAACCTTATCTCAGCCGACAAGGATACGATGCCTGATGCTTTGGCCGGACTGGCCGCCTCTGCTGCCCTGGCCGTTTCCGATGTGCCCATACAGGAGGTGATCTCGGAAGTGCGTGTGGGACGCCTTAACGGAGAGTTTATCATCAACCCGGGATTCTCCCAGGTGGAAGAGTGTGACATCGATATCATCGTGGGTGCTACCAAGGACAACATCATGATGGTGGAGGGTGAGATGAAAGAGGTCTCCGAGAAAGAGATGCTCGAGGCGATACAGTTTGCTCACGAGGCGATCAAAAAACAGTGTATTGCCCAGGAGGAGATGGCGAAAGACCTGGGTGTCGTGAAGCGTGAATATGCCGGGGAAGTGGAAGATGAAGAGCTGAAAGAAAAGGTTTGGAAAGAGACATACGACAAGGTTTACGAAATAGCCAGACAGGCCATCCCTGACAAGCACAAGCGTTCGGATGCCTTTGACGCTGTGCGGGATGCTTTCCTGGAACAGTACAGTGAAGAAGAGCGTGCCGGCGTGGAGAAGCTGGTGAAACGTTATTTCCATGATGTACATAAGGAGGCGGTACGCCGTCTGATCCTCGACGAGGGGATCCGGCTGGACGGCCGCAAGCTGGATGAAATACGACCCATCACCTGTCAGGCCGATTTCCTGCCGGCAGCTCACGGCTCTGCCCTCTTCACGAGGGGTGAGACGCAGTCGCTGACGACTGTGACCCTTGGCACCAAGCTGGATGAGAAGATCATCGATCAGGTGCTGGTGCAGGGGACCGAGAAATTTGTGCTGCACTATAATTTCCCGCCTTTCTCCACGGGTGATGCCCGCCCCAACCGTGGGATAAGCCGTCGTGAGATCGGTCATGGCAACCTGGCACACAGGGCCCTGAAGAACATGCTCCCTCCGGCGGAGGAGATCCCTTATGCTATCCGCGTGGTATCCGACATCCTGGAATCGAACGGTTCCTCTTCGATGGCCACCGTATGTGCAGGCACCATGGCCCTGATGGATGCCGGTATACAGATCAAAAAACCTGTATCGGGTATCGCCATGGGCCTGATCAAGGACAGTGAGAGTGAAAAATATGCCGTGCTCTCCGATATCCTCGGCGACGAGGATCATCTGGGGGATATGGACTTCAAGGTAGCCGGTACTACCGATGGGATCACGGCCACCCAGATGGATATCAAGGTGGACGGCCTCTCTTATGAGATCCTGGAGAAAGCGCTGGAACAGGCCAAGGCCGGCCGGATGCATATCCTGGGCAAAATGAAAGAGGCCATTGCCGAGCCCCGTCCCGACCTGAAACCCCATGCTCCGCGTATCGTACAGATCACCATCCCGAAAGAGATGATCGGCCCGCTGATCGGTCCCGGCGGTAAGATCGTACAGGAGATACAGCGTGAGACCAATACCACTATCGTGATCGAGGAGATCAGCGAGGTGGGCGTCGTGGATATCTACGGCGAGAACAAAGAGGCCATCGATGCAGCGCTGGAACGTGTCAACGAGATCGTGGCCATGCCGGAGGTAGGCAAGATCTACAAAGGAGTGGTCAAGTCGATCGTGCCCTTCGGCGCTTTCGTGGAGATCATGCCCGGCAAAGAAGGGCTGCTCCATATCTCGGAGGTAGCCTGGAAACGTCTGGAGAACCTGGACGGTATCATGAAAGAGGGCGATGAGATAGAGGTGAAGCTGATCGGTCAGGATGAGAAGAACGGGAAGATGAAGCTTTCCAGGAAAGTGCTCCTGCCCAAGCCGGAAGGTTATGAGGAGCCACCGCGCCGGCACCGCGACCATCACGGTCCCCGTCGTCCGCATCGTCCCGACCAGGACAGAAGACACAACAGATAATAACCTGTTTTCAAAGAAAAGGCCATGAGATTTCATGGCCTTTTTTTGTATCTTTCCGTGCCGATACGATACCCATGGAAGAGCGGATGCAAAGTATGAGAGAAGGGTTCCGGAAGATGGAACTTCCCGGGATGAAGCCCTGGTATCTGCGCCTCGACCGTTTCCTGCAAATGACCGAGAGCCTGCTATCTGAACAGGGATGCCGGGAGTGCCAGGCGCTGGCGCAGGAGGCTTTTGAACTGTCGGGGACAGAGGTGCATGACAAAAGAGAGTCTGAGAAGTTTGAGGAAAGGTATATCTCGCTCTTCCGGAGGATCTCAGACCATCTGAAAGAGGTTCACGGCTACCGTCTCCCCAATCACTATATCTCGCGGTACACCCTGTTGTTCATGATCGTGGGTACCCTGGCGGGCTTACTGGTCGTGTTCATGGGACGTGCCGTGGATGCCGGATCCTGGAGCTATCAGCTGGGAGGCATGCTGGGCTTTGTCACGGGGCTGGTAGCCGGGAGGATCGCCGGCAACCGGAAGGACAAACAGATGAGCCGGGACGGGAAAG
>WFRO01000088.1 GCA_015486475.1 Bacteroidales bacterium | reverse complement strand
GAGTCTTCACGCAGACGGCGCAAAGTGAAACGCAATGGGCGCATCCTTCGGTACGCCTTCGGCTACTCAGGAACCATCCTTCGGTACGCCTGACGGCTACTCAGGAACCGGCTATGGTGGACGAAGGATGAAGCGATGTTGCCTGCAGGCAGAATGTGATGAGACCCCAGCGGGGTCGTAAGATAGTAGCCGCAGTTCCACCTGTGGTATAAGACATCCCTCCAAAAAACCCCCGGGGTTGAAGAAAGAAGATCGATAAATATCGAACATCAAATAAAGAGATAAAGGAATAATCTTAATTTTACAACTTTTAATGCCGAAAAACTGCAAATCTTTGATTTGCATAGTTTTTCGAGCATCCTCGCAATTCTTACGAGATCAAAGATCTCGGGAATTGCGGGACTTTAGGCACTTTTAACTTTTAACTATACATTCTACCTCCCAATATGTTTCCTTAATGTGATCTGAAAAATAGATTCGATGGAGAAAAAGAAAAGTAAAACAGCCCTGATAACGGGTGCTACCAAAGGCATCGGATATGAGCTGGCCCGGTTGTTCGCTGCGGATGGTTACGATCTGGTGCTGGTGGCCCGGCACCGGGATCTGCTTGTGAAAGTAAAAGAAGAGATGCTGCAGTTGCATCCGGGGCTGCAGATCACCCTGCTGGCACAGGATCTTTCCCTGCCGGGAGCTTCTCTGGAGGTCTTCCGGAAGACCGAAAAGAAGAATATACCTGTGGATGTATTGGTGAACGATGCAGGCATAGGTGATTTCGGCAAGTTTTACACCGAGGATCTTTCCAGGATCTCCGCTTTGTTGCATCTGAACATTGTCGCGCTTACCGAGCTGACCCGGCTCTATGTGAAGCCCATGGTACAGAGAGGGGAGGGGAAAGTGCTGAATGTATCGTCGGTGGCAGGTTTTTTACCAGGTCCCTACATGGCGGTCTATTATGCCAGTAAGGCCTATGTGATCTCCTTCAGCGAAGCCATTGCCAATGAGCTTGAGGGCACCGGCGTTACCGTGACCACTTCATGTCCCGGCCCCACAAAGACCGGTTTTCAGCAGGAGGTGGGCAGTGAAAATTCTTTTTTGGCCCGTTTTAACCTGCTGTTCTCCGCCAGAGAAGTGGCGGAAGATGCATACAGAGCCCTGCATAAAGGCAGGAAGATAGAGATCCCCGGTATCATCAACCAGGCGCTGGTTGGAACTTCAAAATTATTGCCCGTAAAAGTGAAGGCAGAGATCGTAAAGAAACTGCAGGAGGTGAACCGGTCGGATGTGCTGAAAGGGAATAAATAAAGTGTTTCTGTTTTATGAATGTTCAGAGATGCAGTGATCCGGCTTGCAGTTGTTATTCCGGATGGTTTTTCCGGTACCAGTCATTATATTCCCGGATGATCTTTTCCAGATCGTAATACCCATACCCTTTTTCCTTGTTACGGATCTTTTGGGCCAGCTCTGTATCATCCTGCACCAGCTTGCTCATGTTCTTTTTAAAACCGGTGAGCATCTTAAGGGATCCCAGGTCAATAAACTCTCCCCGGGGGGTTAAACCGTAATTCTCATGTTCCAGGTCTTTTTCCGAAAAACTCAGATCTATATGCGAACTGAGCGGATGATCCTGATCTATCTTTACCCTGGCCTTGGATTGTTCTACTGTTTCATAGTACCACCGGTACAGACTGAAAGGACCGTCGATGATCTTCAGGATAAAATGATAAGTCCTGGCATCATTGGCCGAATAGGTGACAGGAGGCTTGAATTTGAAAGACTCATAATACCGCGGTCCCACCTTGTATGCCTTCAGATCTTTGGGTTTGTATTTTTCCGTGTACTTTTCATCATCGGGGTTCCTGTAAAAAAGCACCTTATCCTGGTTGTTTACCAGGTTTTTCAATAACAGGTGCCCCCGTAGGGTATCATTGCTGCCTGTGACGACATAGCCGGGATAAAGGCTCCACAGATGCACCTGAACGGTTGTGTCCGTGACCGCACTACCCTCCTGGGCGGTGCTTGTTAAAGGGAGGATCAGCAACAGGGCACAGGATATCAGTAAATGTTTCATGACCGGAAATATTTAGAACGAACATCCTAATTTATAAAAAAAGAGAGGAACTGTCAAGAGGCGGACCGGTGATATAAAATAAAAAACCCCGCCAAACGACGGGGTTTTTTATTGAGAGATCTGCGATCAGGCGGTCACGGCTTCTTTCTTTTTGGTGAACAGTTTCACCATCAGGTCGTAGAGAATGATCAATCCGCCGAGGATCATCATGCCGTCGGGCAGCAGACGGAACCACAGCCAGTTCTTCATGGGCTCGATGGCCTCACGCAGCCGGGCAAAGTAATAACCCTGATCGAAAGCGGTCTGTGCCTGATGTATTCCCACGATATAGGTGGGCAGGGCAAAGAGTACCACGCCGATAGTGAGCAGCCAGAAGCCCCATTTGCTCAGTTTGGGATCCCATCTCAGACCATTGGCCAGGGAGTTGGCACGGGCCGTCATATAAAGGAAAGCGATGGAGATGTACCCGAAGGCGCCCAGCAGGGCAATGTGTCCGTGGGGCATGATCAGGTAGGTGCCGTGAGCATAGTAGTCGATGGTGGGCGTATTGATCACCATGCCAAAGAAACCGGCACCGATCCAGTTGAGGACAGCCGAACCGGCTACCCACATAAAGACGGTGCTGAATTCGTTGGGGTTCCCTTCGAGGCGTTGTTCGCGCTGGTTTTTCATGGCTTCGACGATCATCAGGGCCAGCGGCAGGGGCTCAAGGGCCGAGAAGATGCCGCCGATGGCGATCCAGTACTCGTCCAGACCCTGGAACCAGTAATGGTGACCCACACCCAGGGTGCCGGCCATCATGATGAGGAACAGCTCGAAGATCATGGTACGCACCGCCGTCTTGTGGGAGATAAGTCCGAGCGATACGGTGAAGAAAGCGATGACGCCGGCAGCGAACATCTCGAAGGTCAGCTCTACCCACAGGTGGATGACCCACCAGCGGTAGTAATCATCTACCGTATAATTGGGCATGATGTGGGTGAGGGGCATCATCCCTGCGATGTACAGTGTGGCGATGGCGAAGGCCGACCAGATGATGGTTCCCACCAACGGGTTGTTGGTGGCTGCCTTGCGGATGAGCGAGAGGATCAGCAGGAACCAGAAGACCAGACCGACTACCAGGCCGATGTCCCACAAACGTCCCAGGTTGATGAGCTCACGTCCTTCGTTGCCCAGCCAGAACCAGGAGCCGCGCAGATGACCGGTGGCACCCATATACAGGCCGATGAGAGCCCCTACGGCCACGATCACCAGCGCCAGCCAGAGCACATCCACAAGCCAGGGATGCTTGTGATCCTTATTGG
>WFRO01000087.1 GCA_015486475.1 Bacteroidales bacterium | reverse complement strand
CTTTTTCAGCCTGTTGTAACTTAAAGTTGACGGTGCCGCCAATAAAATCCCCGTCTTTATCTGGTGTGATGGCTTTGGAGAGTTCGATGCCGTTCAGGGAATAAGGGGAGATCATACTAATGTCAGTGCTGCGGTCTCCGGCACTGGTGGGCGACATCTCCACTCCTTCGATCATGATCTTATTGTATTTCGGGGAGAGACCCCTGACCACAACCATATTACCTTCGCCCCCCTCCCGGATAAGGGATACTCCGGGCAGGCGTCCTACTGCTTCGGCAGCATTGGCATCCGGCAGTTCCTGAATACGTTCTTTGGATACAACATTGACGATCTCTTTGGATGCCAGTTGCTGGTTGATGGCAGCAATCTGACCCTTGGCCTGGGCTGTAACCGTCACCTCAGCAAGCCCAATGGCCCCCCGATACGTGAGCTGGAAATCGACCTTTTGGGTCTCTCCCCCACTGCATTGGATATTCTTTTCTTCCTCTTTATATCCCAGATAAGAAGCAACCAATACAAAAGAGCCATCGGGCACACTTTGAATGGTATAATGCCCGTCAGCATCTGTAACGGACCCAATGGTGGTTCCTTTTAAATAGACATTGCACCCGATCAACGGCTGTTTCGTTTTTATATCCGTTACCGTTCCTGTGATCACGTTTTGTGCAAATCCCCCACCCCAGGAGACTGTTATAAACAGGATCAGTATAATCGATCTTGGTTTTAACATTTTTTAATGCTCCTGTTTTGTGTTTTTAATATTATATCGTTAATTATTGACAAATATATGCATAAAGATGGTTAAATACAAATAAAAATGATAAAACTTATCAAAATGTATAGTATAAATCAAGCATAATGCCCTTTCCATAGTTATTCCCGGGGACAGTACCAATTGGAGTTGAAAATTTTAAGGGCCAAGGAGATATTATTGTCTACTCATATGATTGTGAAGAAAATAAGTTATGAACCGGGATTCCGGTACGTCTATTATTTCTGCGGGATATCCAAAAAAAGTGAGGGTTTCACTTACAAAAACAGGAAATTTGTCCACCACAAGTTCAGAAATAAACCAGGCAGATTATTTGGTCTGTCTTTTTATTTTGGTGGCAATGATATTGTCAAGGTGTAAAGATGATCTCCTGGGTGCCTTCGGTCAGTTCTTTTTTATGACCTTGCAGGATCAGGGTGCCGGAACATCCTTCCGGAAGGGTAACCGATCCCTTGATTTTTTCTTTTAATGAGAGATCCAGATACAGCCGGATCATCCTGCCCGACGGATGGGGCATAGCGGCGTCAATCTTTTTCAGAGTACCGGGATGGGGTTCGATGATGATCTTTTTGAAACCGGGGGCTCCGGGATAGATCCCTGCCACGGTATGAAGAAGATCAAAACAGGGGGTAGAGCTCCAGGCATGACAATCGGAGCGGGGATCGGTATCCGTCTCGGGGAAAGTGGTCAGTCCCTCTTCCAGCATTTTTCTCCAGGGGGTCAACAGATTGAGGTATTGGTCGCCCAAACCGGTTTTTTGAAGGGCCCGGAATACATAGAATTTAAAATACAGGGTAGCTTTCACAACACCTTTCTCATTCAGGATCTTTTCCATGATCTTGCGTTGTCCCCTTTCATCCACCGCATCGGCAAGGATGGCCATGGTGTTGGTGTGTTGCGAAAAAAGCATCTTCTCCGGCGTTTCTGCGAACAATCCTTTCTTTTTATCATAGCACAAAGCATATACGGCCTGATTGATCTTTTCTCCCAGACGATCATATTTAATTGCTTCAGCCTCCCATCCGAAATAGCGGAAAAGATCCATGGCGTTCTTCAAGGCATACAGATACTGCATGGTGATGTTGGCGGAGTGACCATTGTCGGCTCCGGGAGGGATACCGTTGGGGAAGGCAGTGACCCAGTCGGTGAAACTCCACCATTCCAGGCCATGCAACATTCCGGTGTCATCCACATGCTCTTCAAACCATTCCAGTACGTTGCGAATACCCGGAAGGAACTGCCTTACGAAGCCCGGATCATCCCGGTACATGAAATAATCATGTACCATTCCGATCCAGAAGAGAGAAAAAGGAGGGATGATCTGCTTAATATAAGCCGGATACCTGCTTTGTGTCAATCCCTCCGTGATACGGGAGTCGTCGAAATGTTTCAGGGCTTTTCGCATCAGCCGGTCATCGCCGGAGACATACAGGGATACAAG
>WFRO01000086.1 GCA_015486475.1 Bacteroidales bacterium | reverse complement strand
TCTCTTTTTTCTGCATGTTCAGCAGGAGGAAAGCATAGACGCCTTCGAGGGCGGTCTCCACCTCATGGGCTTCGGGGTGGCCGATCTTTTTGCGCAGCACCTCCAGGTCGGGCATGGCCTGACGGAACACTTCGGCATAGACCGCTTCGTCTGGATCGCCCAGGATCCTTTTGTGGGCGGCATAGAGGTCGTTCATCTGGTTCTTCAGGAACTGCAGGTGTCCTTTCTCCTCCCGGTGCTCTTCTTTCATCATGCGCAGCAGGTGGTGGTACCAGTCGCGTATCCCGGCCATCACCTCCTCCGGCTGCTCATACTGTGCCACCAGGTCGCGCATGATCCGTTCCTCATCCAGCCCCAGCGCCCGCAGGGCGTTCTCTATCTGGAACATATAGAGCAGGTATTCGATGATGTTCTCTTTTTTTTTCTCTCTGGCGATGATCATGTTAGATGTGATTTCAAAATTCAGGATCCCGGGTTAAATTCTATGTAGAGACAAGGCATGCCTTGTCTCTACATAGATCATCAATCATCGTTCGTCCTTCCTTTCATCCTGTCCAGCAGGCGGCGTTCTTTCTTGGTGGGGCGTCCCAGCCCTTTGGGGCGGAAGACGAAATGTCCCGTCCGGATGATCTTTCTCTTCTCCAGCTCTTCGGCGGGGGTGAGGTCTTCCCTGTTCTCTTCGGCCAGTTTGGCGGAGACCCTTTTGGAGAGGATGCCTTTGACGCGGAAGGTGTAAACGATGTTATCTTTCCTGACAGTGATGATGTCGTCCGTATGTACGGTACGTCCCGGCTTGGCTTCGGCATCGTTGACCTTTACCCTTCCTTTGCGGCAGGCATCGGTGGCCTGGCTGCGGCTCTTGAAGACGCGCACGGCCCAGAGCCATTTGTCCACCCGTACTCCGTTGGAGGTCTCTCCTGCCATGGATATCAGTTGAAAAGGTTCATGGTGCGTTCAAGGCCTACCGTGACAAAGGAGAGCACAGCGTCGGCCGCTCTTTTGATATGGGTCTCGAGGGCCTGTTCCTCCTCGTCGGTCCATTCGCCCAGCACATAGTTGACCTGTCCTCCGGGAGGGAAGTCATTGCCTATGCCGAAGCGCAGGCGCGGGTAGGCGTTGGTGCCGAGGGTCTGGTTGATGCTGGCCAGGCCGTTGTGGCCGCCGTCGCCGCCTTTGGGACGGAGGCGTATCTTGCCGAAGGGCAGTGCGATGTCATCAGCGATGACCAGGAGCCTGTCGGGTTCGAGCTTCTCTTTTTTCAGCCAGTAGTGCACAGCGCGTCCGCTGAGGTTGACGTAGGTGGTCGGCTTGAGCAGGATGAGCCACCGTGCACGGTGCTGCATCCTGCCTACAAAACCATACCTTTTGTCCTCAAAGGAGATGCCTGCGCTGGCGGCCAGCGCATCCACGATGCGGAACCCTATATTGTGACGGGTATGGACATACTCGTCACCCGGGTTACCGAGCCCTGTGATCAGGTACTTCAAGATATCGGGGTTTTAGCTCCTATTCGGAGGCTTCTTCCTTTTTCTCTTCTCCCTCACCGGCAGCTTCAGCTTCAGCGGCAGCTTCGGCAGCAGCCTCTTCAGCAGCTTCCTGGGCAGCCAGCTCTTCAACACTGAGCTTGGCCAGACGCGAGGAGACGACACCTACCACCATGGCCTGCGCCGGGTCGAGGATCTCGAGGTTGTCATAATGCAGGTCCCGCACCTTGAACGACTGTCCGATGTTGAGGGGGGTGATGTCCACCTCCAGGAAGTCGGGCAGGTCTTTCGGCAGGGCCCGTACACGCAGCGTGCGGCGCCGCATGCGCAGCTTACCACCGGCCTTGATCCCGGCAGAGTCGCCCACGATGTGGACGGGGATGCTGATGTCCACCTTCTTGTCGTCGAAGATCTCCTTGAAATCGATGTGAAGGATACGGTCGGTTACCGGATGAAAACTTATATCCTGCATGACAGCCTTGTGCTCCTCACCGTCGATGAAAAGATCGACCAGGAAAGCCTTGGGGGTGTAAATGAGTTTTTTGAAAGCTTTCTCTTCGGCCGTGAAGTGAAGGTTTCCCTTGCCACCGTACAGCACACAGGGTACTTTTTCTTCCTTACGCAACTGTTTGGTTGCTTTTTTGCCGGTCTCTTTTCTTTTTTCCGCTTTGATCTCTATTCGTTCCATAATTTTTGTTTTGCCGCACTACTCAGGGACACCGGAAAAGCATG
>WFRO01000085.1 GCA_015486475.1 Bacteroidales bacterium | reverse complement strand
GGTGCAGGCGATACGGGACGGCAGAGGAGTGAACTATGAGACACGCTTGCAGGTGCTGGCCCACGGCGGGAAGGTGATCCCCGCAGCACATCATCTGCGCGTGGAAGATGCCGACAGCGTGGAGCTGCGGCTGGTGGCGGCAACCGATTATTTCGGGGATAACCCGGCCAGGAAATGTGACGGGTACCAGACCCTTGAGGTGAAAAAAGATTACCGGGCACTGCTGCAGGAGCACGAGAAAGATTTTCACAGCCTGTTCGACCGTGTCACGCTGACACTGCCCCGCACCGAGGCGGCTGCCTTCCCTACGGATGAACGTATTGCAGCACAAAAGAACGGCCTCCTGGATCCTTCCCTGGCAGCCCTTTATTTTCAGTTCGGACGGTATCTGCTCATCAGCAGCTCGCGCCCCGGCGACCTGCCGGCCAACCTGCAGGGACTGTGGGCCGACGGCCTCAACCCGCCCTGGAACGCCGATTACCATATCAACATCAATATCCAGATGAATTACTGGCCGTCGGAGGTGACCGATCTTCCGGAATGTCATCTTCCTTTCCTGCAGTTCCTCGGAGAGCTGCGGGAGAACGGCCGCAAGACCGCGAAGACCCTGTATGGGGCAGAGGGGTTCGTGGCGCACCATACCACCGATGCCTGGCATTTTACCACGGCCATCGGCAAGCCCGAATATGGGATGTGGCCCATGGGAGCAGCCTGGGCCGTGACGCAGATGTGGGAACACTTCCTCTTCACCGGCGATACCGCCTACCTGCGGGATCAGGGTTATCCTGTCATGCGTGAGGCAGCGCTGTTCATCTCGGACTATCTGGTGAAGGACCCCCATACCAAAAAACTGGTCACCGGCCCTTCCATGTCGCCTGAGAATGTCTTTGTCACCCCTGACGGCAAGAAAGCTTCCGTTTGCATGGGGCCGGCGATGGACCTGGAGATCGTCTGGCGTCTTTTTACGGATGTGATCCATGCTTCCGAAGTGCTGAAGACGGACGAGGCTTTCCGGAAGAAGATCTCCCGGCAGCTGGACAACCTGGCACCGGTGAAGATCGGCAGTGACGGGCGTATCCTGGAGTGGTCGGACGAGTCGCTCAAAGAGTTGTGGCCCGGCCATCGTCACATGTCGCATCTCTACGGGCTTTATCCCTCCGGTGAGTTTAACTGGAAAGACACGCCGGACTATATGAAAGCGGCGGAGAAGACCCTGGCCTACCGCCTGGAGCACGGCGGCGGTCATACCGGCTGGAGCCGCGCGTGGATCATCAACTTCTATGCCCGTCTGCAGGAAGGCGATAAGGCAGGGGAGAACCTGCATGCGCTCTTTGCCCGTTCCACGCTGCCCAATATGTTCGACAATCATCCCCCCTTCCAGATCGATGGTAATTTCGGGGCTACGGCTGCCATTGCGGAGATGCTGTTACAGTCGCATACCGGCACCGTCCATCTGCTGCCTGCCCTGCCGAAGGAGTGGGATCACGGCAGTGTTACCGGCCTGGTGGCGCGCGGCGGGTTCGTGGTGGATATCCAATGGAAAGACGGCAAACTGCAGCAGGCCAAGATCCTGTCGCGACTGGGGAATCCCTGCGTGGTGAGATATGGGGATCAGCAGGTTACGCTGATACTGAAAAAGGGGGAGAGCATCGTCCTGGGTCCGGATCTGCAAAGATAACAGGCTTACAGCGTGTTTAACCGGAAAGTTTCCGTATCTTTGCGGCTCATTTAAAGAAAAATCATTTGAAATTTATTGAAACGGGTCTCAGACCCGAATTACTGAAAGGGATCGAAGCGTTGGGCTTTGAGGAGCTGACGCCGGTCCAGGAAAAGGTTATTCCTGTCATCCTTGAAACGGAAAAAGATATTATCGCCCTGGCCCAGACCGGTACGGGCAAAACGGCAGCCTTCGGCCTGCCCCTGATCGAAGATACCGATATCGAAGAACAGGAGGTTCAGACCCTGGTGCTTGCTCCTACACGTGAGCTGTGTATGCAGATCACAAAGGACCTGCAGGGATTTGCAAAATACTATCCCCGTTTGCGGGTGGTCCCGGTGTATGGGGGCGCTTCTGCAGACAACCAGATACGCGAGCTGCGTCGCGGAGCACATATTGTCGTGGCTACGCCCGGGCGCATGCTCGATCTTTTGCGCAGGCGGGCCGTGGATATCTCCGGGGTAAAGAATGTGGTGCTGGATGAGGCCGATGAGATGCTGAACATGGGATTCCGGGATGAGCTGGAAGGTATCCTCCGGGAGACGCCGTCTGACCGGCGAACACTTCTCTTCTCGGCTACCATGCAAAAAGAGGTGGCCCGCATGGCTGATAAATATATGGACCTGCCGGAGAAGATCACGATAGGGAAACAAAATGCAGGGGCTGAAAACATACGGCATACCTGGTTTGAAATATCCGCAAGGCACCGTTATGAAGCCTTGAAACGACTGGCCGACATCAACCATGATATGTATGGGATCGTTTTCTGTCGTACACGCCGCGAGACCCGGGATATTGCCGAGAAGCTGATCGGTGACGGATACAATGCCGATGCGCTCCACGGCGATCTGTCACAGTCGC
>WFRO01000084.1 GCA_015486475.1 Bacteroidales bacterium | reverse complement strand
TCGGGTGGCAGGCAGATGTGGAGGTCCCCGACCCCGACTATCCCAATGTGGTCATGGTCACCTGGCATCAGTCGTCGGTAGACACTGCGGCATGGCTGGTATGTGTGGAGACCTCCACGACGGGACATGTCTCCGAGCCCGACTCGCTGCATATCACTCTTCATAAGTTCTGCCCCTGGCAGCTCAGCGACTTTGTCGGCACCTGGAGCGGCTCGGAAACCGGCGACAGTGATACCTCACTGGTGCTGAACATTGAGATCGACACCCTGCATACCGGTAATGTGCTGCGTGTGAAGGCTGTTTCCCAGCCCAACGACTCGGGGGGTGTGTATGAACCGCCTTTCCTCAAGCAGGTCTTCAATGCCTGGGGAGAAAGGTTCGTGAAGGATGAGGGCAACGAAGGTGATGTGCTGTTGTATATCAACCTGTTGCGGGGCAAGGTGTTGATCGAGAACGACTACCAGGGAGAGACGATGCCCGGGAAGAACCATTACTGGACCGGCGGAGAAGGCACCTGGTGCGGTTGCACCGACTCACTGGTCATCAATTATGAGCTGTACTGGTCAACCGATTTCTCCAAACCCAACGAAAGCTGCACCATCCGTCTGAAGAAAAACTGACCTTTTATTCCCCGGTGACACCTGTCCTCACGTGCATGAGGGACATTTTTATTTTTCTATTGCAGAATTTGGGTTAATTTTGCAACTCAAAATACTTTTCTGCTTATGAACGGGTACCACTTGAATCATCTCCGGGAACTGGAATCCGAGTCTGTTTATATCATCCGTGAAGTGGCGGCGCAGTTTGAGCGGCCGGTGCTTCTGTTTTCCGGCGGCAAAGACTCCATCGTTATGTTCCATCTGGCCCGGAAAGCTTTCTGGCCGGCCAAAGTGCCTTTTCCCCTGATGCACATAGATACGGGACACAACTTTCCCGAGACCCTGGAGTTCCGCGACAGGCTGATGGAAAAAACAGGAGCCAAATGCATCGTCAGTTATGTGCAGGACACCATCGATGCCGGGAAGGTGGTGGAAGAGACCGGTCCCGGAGCCTCCCGCAATGTGCTGCAGACGGTCACCCTCCTGGATGCCATCGAAGAGTACAAGTTCGATGCTGCTATGGGAGGAGGACGCCGCGACGAGGAGAAAGCCAGGGCCAAGGAACGTTTCTTCTCCCACCGCGATGTCTTCGGACAATGGGATCCCAAGAACCAGCGCCCTGAGCTGTGGAACCTCTTCAACGGCCGCAAGAAAATGGGCGAGCACTTCCGTGTCTTCCCCCTGAGCAACTGGACCGAGATGGATGTGTGGCAGTACATCTACATGGAAAATATTGAGATCCCGAAACTCTATTTTACGCACGAACGGGAAGTTTTCCTGCGCGATGGCGTTTGGCTGGCCACGGCCCCTTTCATGGAGCTGAAGAAAGGGGAAACCCCTGTGGTGAAAAAGGTGCGCTGCCGTACCATCGGCGACATCACCAATACCGGCCTCACCCTCTCCGAAGCCAATACGGTGCTGGATATCATCAAAGAGGTCGCTGCCACACGCACCACCGAACGGGGAGGCCGCGCCGATGACAAACGCTCCGACGCCGCCATGGAAGACCGGAAGAAAGAAGGATATTTTTAGGAACGATGAAGGATGAATGATGAATGGCGAACTGGGAAAGGGGAATAATGATTTATGAAATTGATAACTGCATTTAATGATTCTTCTACTGTAAGGACAAGGCATGCCTTGTCTCTACTTATACTGTAAGGACAAGGCAATGCCTTGTCTCTACGTAAGGACAAGGCTGCCTTGTCTCTACAATAGATCTGTAACCCGGTACTCTGAACTAAAAAACCGAAACTCGATACTCGAAACTCGATACTCGAAACTACTAACTCTGAACTTTGAACTCTGAACTATTATGTCTGATCTGATCGACGGATACTTAAATATGGAACTGCTCCGGTTCACCACGGCCGGTAGTGTGGACGATGGCAAGAGCACCCTCATCGGCCGGTTGCTGTATGACAGCAAGGCTATTTTTGAGGACCAGATGGAAGCCATTGAACGTGCCAGCGAACGTGCCGGCGCCGAAGAGGTCAACCTGGCGCTCCTCACCGACGGCCTGCGGGCCGAGCGGGAACAGGGCATCACCATCGACGTGGCCTACCGCTATTTCGCCACTCCCAAAAGAAAATTCATCATTGCCGACACACCCGGTCATGTGCAGTATACCCGCAATATGGTCACCGGCGCCTCCACGGCCAATGTGGCGGTCATACTGGTGGACGCCCGTCACGGGGTGCTGGAGCAGACCATACGCCATTCTTACATCGCCTCACTCCTGCAGATCCCCCACCTCATCGTGACGGTGAACAAGATGGACCTGGTGGGATATGATGAGGAGGTGTTCGAGGATATCAAAGCCCAGTTCCGCAAGCTGGCCGGCAAGCTGGAGATCAAGGATGTCCGCTTTGTGCCCATCAGCGCGAAATACGGGGACAATGTGGTGGACAGGTCGAAGAACATGCCCTGGTACGAAGGACCTACCTTGTTGTACCTGCTGGAGACCATCCACATCGGCAGCGACTGGAACCATACCATCATGCGTTTCCCCGTGCAGTATGTCATCCGTCCCCAGAGTGACAGGTACCATGATTTCCGGGGATATGCCGGAAGGATCGCCAGCGGCGTCTTCAAACCGGGAGACAAAGTACAGGTGCTGCCGTCAGGACTCTCCACCCGCGTCAAGACCATCGAGATGATGGAACAGCAGCTCGACAAGGCTTTTGCACCTATGTCGGTGCTGATCACACTCGAGGATGACCTGGACATCAGCCGCGGCGACATGATCGTCGGAGAGAACAAGTCCCCGCAGTCGGGGGATGAGGTGGAGATCATGCTTTGCTGGCTCAGTGAAACACCCCTGCGCCTGGGCGGGAAATATTACCTCAAGCATACGACCAACGATCTGCGCTGCCTCGTCACCGACGTGGAGTACAAGATCGATATCAACACCCTCGACAAGATGTATGATGACAAGTCTTTGGGACTGAACGAGATCGCCAAGGTCCGCCTGAAGACGACCAAGCCTCTCTTTTATGATTCTTACCGTACCAACCGTATCACCGGCAGCCTGATCCTCATCGACGAGGCTACCAACAATACGGTGGGGGCGGGGATGATCGTGTAAGGAAGCTCGATGCTCGATTGGCGAAGCTCGAAGTACCTGGAAGACACACAGGATGTGTGTTTCTACAACTCATCGCGAACTCTTTCCACTTTTCCCACTTTTCATACTTTTCGACCGTTCGACCTTCGACCTTCGTCGATCATCCTTCATCCTTCGTCCTTCCCAGGATATTGTTGATGATCTCTTCGTGATCGAAGGCCAGCGGTGGCAGGTTGTCCATGGGGTGCCAGGCGGCGTGTGAGGCGTCATCGCCGGCACGGGGATCGCTGCATTCTTCGGTTTTGGTTACATAGACCGCCGTGACGGTGCGGCCCCGCGGATCGCGGTCGGGCCGGTCGAAGATCCCGGCAAACTCCATCTTTCCCGCCACAATACCTGTCTCTTCCTGCAATTCCCGGCGGGCCGTCTCCTCCAGTCTTTCATTCTCTTCCATAAAGCCTCCCGGCAGGGCCCATTTCCCTTTGAAAGGGTCCCGGCCCCGCTGTATGAGCAGGACGTACCATTCCCCCTCCCTGCTGCACAATACGATGGTATCAGCGGTCATCGCCGGACGGGGATAGCGGTAGGTGTAGCTCATCACAGAAGTCTTTTCTGACGGTGTTGCCTGCGTATACGGTCCAGACGCCGCCGTTGCTGTATGCGCATGAACACATACACCACCACCAGCAGGGAGATGAAGAGCAGGATATATCCCAGGGAGTCGAACACCCCCTTAATATCCTGTATGCTCAGGCTGTCGGCAGGATTATTCATGAAAAGGGTCTTTAATGAGTCGCAGGGTATGGGTGTAGACCTTCTGTTCCAGGTTGAAGATACCTTCCTGGTCCAGCTTATCGATGTGTACATCGCCCGATTCGTGGAGGATGCGACCATCGCCCAGGACGATGCCCACATGCGTGATCTTGTCTTCCTCGTCCCCGAAAAAAGCCAGGTCGCCCGGCCGGGCTTCCTCTGCAAAAGCTACATCTTTTCCGGTTTTTGCCTGCTGGGAGGCATCCCGGGGCAGGCGGTACCCGCACACCCGGAAGACGGTCTGCGTGAAACCCGAACAGTCGAAACCGCACGACGTCGTGCCTCCCCACAGATAAGGGACGCCGATGAAACGCTGCGCATAGCTGACGAGATGGTCGCGCCCCCTTTTTCTCCATACACTCACATCGGTGCCGGGGAGGGTGAAGACCCTCCCGCCCACGTGGCAGGTGTGCTGCCGTTCGTCCCACTCCGGCAGCCGCGCACCTTCAGGGACCCAGATCGTCTCGGCTTCCGGCCCCGGCGTTACGGCCAGGGTCTTCTTGTCCAGGATATAGAGCGGGGCGGCCTGCAATGCTTTGTCTCTCTCTTGGGTGATAAAGGTGACATAGGGCTCATCCAGCCAGCCCTCGTAGCCGTCCCACCATCCTTTGACCCTGTACCAGTGCATCACCTGGTCGATGACCGTAAAAGTATCCCCGAACATCAGCTCGGTGACCATCTCAGACCGGTGGGAAGGTTCCTTCCGCACCGGCACCACACTCATATCTATGATACCGTATTTTTTCATAAAAGCATCTGTTTCCCGGTTCCCACTTATTCAAAATTCAAAACTCATTAACTATTCTTTCCTTTGCGTCCATTGCGTAGATCTTTGCGTCCTCTGCGTGAAGTCTTCCAATCAAAGCTCGAAGCTCGAAGCTCGAAATCCAAAGTTCAAAACTCATCAATCATCAATCATAAATCATAAATCATCACAACCTTTCAACCCTTCAACTTATCAACTCATCAACTCCAAATTTAGCCATTTTTCCCTTTTCTCCGTGCTGATCCCAAAAATATCTTCTCTCCTGTATGGATTATTTGTCTAAATTTGCATATTCTTTTTTTGCAGCCGTTAATGAAAAAAATACTGGATTACCTGCACAGGAATACCACGGGCATCATCCGGATCCTGATGTTGCTGGTCACCATAGCCATGGTGGTCTATATCTTCCCGCGTGAAGGGAAGTTCCAGTATGAGTTCCAAAAGGGGAAGCCCTGGCTCCATGAGGACCTGTATGCTCCGTATGATTTCCCGGTGTATAAGACGCAGGCTGAGCTGCAGGCCGAGAAAGACAGTATCCTGAAGGATTTCAAACCTTATTTCAGGCTGGACACCACCATTGGCCGGAAACAGCTCGCAGCATATGCGAAAGCGTTCGAAAAAAAGTGGAACGATTATGTTACCAGGACCTATCATCTGCAGGGAGAGGAGTCCCCGGTGAACTGGAAAGTGAAAAGGGTGCTGCAGCAGAAAGCGCGGATACTGGGCAGTACGGCCCGTTTACTGCGGCATTTGTACGACCATGGCATCGTAGAGGTCTCGGATGCTTTCCGGCGTGACAGCAACCCTTCCTCGACCATCGTGGTCATGCGGGGCAATGTGGCGGAGCAGACCGATACGACTTCCGTATACACCCTGAAAAGCGCTTACAAGTACCTGAAAGAGCAGGTCCGGCACATCCCTGTGGGCAGCGTGGATACGGCTGCCCTGCGGGAGTTCGTCTATTCGCTGGGCCTGAACGATTTTGTGGAGCCGAACCTCTCCTATGACCCCGAAACCTCCCGGAAGGTGAAAGAGAGCATGGCCGCCGGTGTCTCCCTGACCCGCGGCATGGTGCAGCATGGCGAGCGGATCATCTCCAGGGGCGAGATCGTCAATGCCCATACTTACCAGATCCTCGAGTCGCTGAAGACAGAGTATGAAAAACGGCTGGGCGCTTCGGCCAACTTCTTCCTCATCCTGGGAGGACAGGTATTGCTGATCACCATCACTTTCCTGATCCTGTTCCTTT
>WFRO01000083.1 GCA_015486475.1 Bacteroidales bacterium | reverse complement strand
CCTCACGGAAGGTCACTTTGATATTTTTCACGGAAAGGGCTGACAATGCAAGATCCTGCATCCTGGCTGTCAGTTGATCCAGCGTATCGTTCCGTGCATCGATCGACCAGATGATATCGCTCATGGTGGAGATGATCTCCCGGCTTATGTTCCCGATCGTCCGGGACAGGGCCATCAGGCGGTTTTGATCTTTGGTCACCTGTAATTGTTCGGAGGCTATTGAGATACGGGTGAGGGCCGACCCCACATCATCATGCAGATCACTGGCGATCCTGACCCGCAACCGCTCCACGGCCAGGAGTTTCTCCAGTTGCATACGATGCAAAGCGTATAACAGCAGGATAAAGACCAGGATCCCCAGGACTTTAAACCACCAGGTCCTCCAGAAAGGGGGCCGGATCTTCACCCGGAGCTTCAACAGATGATCACTCCACACCCCATCCCTGTTGGTGGCTTTGGCCTCAAACACATAATCCCCGGGATCGATACGCGTATAACTGGCATATCGTCTTTTACCTGAGTACACCCAGTCCTGATCCACCCCCACCATGCGGTAAGCATATTTGATCTTTTCCGGTTGTGCAAAATCAAGAGCGGCAAATTCAAAAGAAAAAAAGTTCTGTTTCCAGGTCAGCACGATCTTTTGGATCTCCGTAAGGTCTTTCCCGAATTCCATCTCCCGGTTGAAAACCCGGAACCCGGTCAGTACCACCGGAGGCTGATAGTCATTCTCGCGTATCATCTCCGGGTCGAACATATTGAACCCGTTCACCCCTCCGAACAGCAGGGTGCCATCCTTTAATTTCAGGCAGCTATGAAGATTGAATTCATTGTTCTGCAATCCGTCATGCATATCAAAATTTCTGATCTCCCCTGTCGCCGGGTCGAACCGGCTCAGTCCGTTGTTCGTACTGATCCACATCTTTTTCTGATCATCCTGCAGGATACCATACACGATGTTGCTGGGCAGCCCGTCTTTCATGGTGATATGCCTGAAGCGTCCTGCGGAAGGCCCGTCGGGTCGCATCCAGCACAACCCCCTGTTGGTTCCTACCCACAGGATCCTGCCGGCACTATCCACTGTTTCACAGATGTCATGGACCATGTTTCCCGAAACCGACGAGGGATCTCCTTCTTTTGCCGGATAAACCGTGAATTTTTCATTTTCCCTGTCCAGTGAGAACAAACCGATGCCCCAGGTACCTATCCAGAGCGTGCCTCTTGAATCCGGCAGGAGGGTGAGGAGTGACGATGCCATGAAAGTTCTGTCCCCCCAGGTGATCTCTTTATAGCATTTTCCTGCATTTTTTGTCAGATCATACCTGACCAGGCCTGCGTTATCGGAAGCGATCCACAACACATTGTCCTGCGTATAGCACAGATCGTTGATATACCTCAGACCCTTCATGTCTTTGCGGGAGATGCCCGTAATATTTGTCACAGGCATGAACTCTTTTGCAGCCGGATCAAAACGGAACAGTCCCTTATCACTGGTAGCGACCCACAGTCTCCCCTCACCATCTCCCGTGATGGCACTGACATGATCACTGGCGAGGGTATGCGGATCATGGGGATCATGCCGATAGACGGTAAAAACATTCTTCCTGCGATCCAGACAGTTCAGTCCTCCGCTGTTCGTTCCGATCCATATCCTACCGGTCTTATCTTCATAGAAAGCGGTTACATCATTGCTGCTCAGGCTGTTCTTCTCTTTTTTCCCGTAACTGTAATGCCGGAAGGCCACCACCCTGGGATCCAGGATGTTCAATCCTCCCGCACCGATCCACAAAAGGCCCGACCTGTCTTCCAGGAGACTGTAAACATTATTACCCAGCAGGCTTCCCGGGTCTTCCGGATCATGAATGATGCGGGTGAACGTCCCTTTATCAGTATCGAATAAATTCAGCCCTTCCGTAAAGGTCCCGATCCAGAAGCGGTTTTGCGGGTCCTCATACAGGGTACATACGTCATTGCTGCTGATGCCGGCAGGATCGCCCCTGTGGTGCTCATACCGGACAAAAGAAGAATCTTTCTCATTGAACAGGTTCAGCCCGCCGCCCCGCATGCCGACCCAGATCCTTCCGGTATGATCTTCCAGTACCGACATAACATGATCATTCCCCAGGCTGGCCGGGTCGTTCTCATCGTGCACAAAACGAACGAAGTTCACCGAACCATTTTCGCTGACCCTGCCCAGGGCCAGTCCCGACCAGGTACCCACCCACAGGCGCCCCTTTCGGTCGAAATACACACATCTCACAAAGTTCCCAGGTAAGCTGTTCTTGTTTTCCGGATGATAGAAAAACTTCACAAAACCATTTGTCTCCGGGTCATACCGGTCTACCCCGCCTCCCCAGATACCGATCCAGATATTTCCGCTCCGGTCCATACAGACCGAGGCAGGTCTTTCGCCGGAGATGCCGGAGGGATCAGAAGAATCAGGTAAAAAACGCACGAATCTGTTCTCACCGGGATCATACCGGCTCAGTCCTTTCCAGGTCGCGATCCATATCCTTCCCTGGCGGTCTTCGCAGAGGTCCCATATCCAGTTATGGGAGATGGTGTTGCTATCGGCCGGGTCGTAGCGGAATACCCGGAACTGATAGCCGTCATAACGGTCCAGTCCGTCCTGGGTACCGAACCATATAAATCCCCGGCTGTCCTGCATCATACAATTGACGGAACTCTGGGACAGACCATCCTCGATGGTCAGGTGCCGGAAACGATAAGGCTGAGCTGACACAACCTGTCCGAGGAACAGAAAGAG
>WFRO01000082.1 GCA_015486475.1 Bacteroidales bacterium | reverse complement strand
GCTTACTACGTAGTCAACTACGTAGTTGACACATTCTGCAACTTCCTCTTTTAGTTAAATTTAAGAAATTTTTCTAATTTGCACTTCAAGTCAAACCTTTACATACATGCTGGAATCCTTAAAAGTCCTTGACACCATCCGGCTGCATTTCAGTCCTCAGAGCCTTTTAGTACTGAACATTGCGCTGGCATTCATCATGTTCGGGGTAGCCCTGGGGATCAAGCCCGTACAGTTCAAACGGATCTATCACAATCCCAAAACCGCAATGGTGGGTGTTTTTTCCCAGTTCATTGCCCTGCCGGCGGTCACCTTCCTGACGGCCTGGGCTTTAAGTCCGTGGATCACGCCCACGGTAGGACTGGGGATGATCCTGGTGGCTTCCTGTCCCGGAGGCAACATCTCCAACTTTATCTCGTCGCTGGCCCGGGGCAATGCGGCCTTGTCGGTGACCCTCACGGCCATTGCCACGTTGCTGGCCATTGTAATGACCCCGCTGAACTTTGCGATCTGGGGACAACTCTTCCTGGATGTATATGCCCACAAGGTGCAGGCCGGCGAGTTGCTGCGGCCCCTCACCATCAACCCCTGGCAGATGTTCCGCACGGTGATCATCCTGCTGGGCATCCCCCTGGTGCTGGGCGTTCTCGTCAACCAGAAAATGCCCAGGTTCACCGACCGCATCCTGAAGCCCATGAAATACCTGTCGATCGTCTTCTTCCTGCTGATCGTCGCCATGGCCTTCAAGAACAATTTCGATTTTTTTCTCAAACATATAAAGTACATCTTTCTTATTGTACTGGTCCAGAACGCACTGGCTTACCTGACCGGCTACGGTCTGGCCTCCCTTTTCAAGCGGCATCCGAAAGACCGCAAGACCATCGCCATTGAGACCGGCATTCAGAACTCAGGCCTGGGGCTGGTGCTGCTCTTCAACCCCAGGGTCTTCCCGCCTGATATGGCTGTGGGAGGGATGGCTTTCATCGCTGCCTGGTGGGGTATCTGGCATATCCTCTCGGGGCTGGCCCTGGCAGCATGGTGGGGACGGGGCCCCAAACGGAGGTTCAGGGTCAAAAAAACGTATTGACCTTTTTCAAAACAAGATAAGTTTATGGGCAAGGATAACATCGAGAAGTGGTCGCTGGGGTATGAGATGATCCGGCAGAGCGTGAAGTTCTGGTACAACGTCGTCTATTACAAAAAGGTTATCGGCATCAATGCCGACAAGATCCCGGTACATGAGCAGATCATCTTTGCCCCCAACCACCAGAACGCCCTGATGGATGCCCTGGCGGTCATCTTCACGCAGAAGACACAGACCGTTTTCCTGGCCCGTTCCGACATCTTCAAAAAGAAACCCATCGCTGCTTTTCTCTATTTCATCAAGATCCTTCCCGTTTACCGCATACGCGACGGCTATGCAGCCCTGAAGAAGAACGAGGAGATCTTCCGCAAGAACATCGACGTACTGGAGGGAGATTCCAGTCTGGTGATCCTGCCCGAGGGCAATCATGCCCCCTACCGCCGGCTGCGGCGCCTGAAGAAGGGGATCATGCGGGCCGCTTTCCAGGCTGCCGAGAAGCAGAACTTTGAGAAGGATGTGCTGATCATCCCTGCCGGCATAGAATATTCCGATTACACCAAATGCAAACAGGAGGTGATCGTCAACTACGGCGAGCCGGTGAGCCTGAAAAAATATTTCCCGCTGTACCGGGAGAACGCCAATAAAGCTCTGGTCGTGGCCATCGAAGAACTGAGCGAGGCGATGAAGAAACAGATGATCCACATCAGCGATGATGAGCACTATGATCTGATCAACGAGCTGCGCACGCTTTTCCTGCCGGAGATCGCCGGGGTTTTCCGGCTGGATCCTGCCCGGCCGGCCGATAAGATCCGGGCCCAGCAGCTTTTCGTCGCCAGGATAGAAAAACATCTTCAGGAGACACCAGAAGATGCACAACCGCTCCAAAAGGATAAGGAAGCTTACAGCGGCCTGCTGGACGAGCTGGATCTGCGCAACTGGGTGCTCCGCAAAAAACCCATGACCTTCTTCGGCATGCTGTGGCGTGCCCTGGCCTTTCTGGTCACCCTGCCGGTGTTCCTGTACGGCTTTCTGGTCAACATCATCCCCGACAGGCTGACGGTGCACCTGGCCGACAAGGTGGAGGACAAGGTCTTTGTCAGCTCCTTCAAGCTCGTGCTCTCCATGTTCATCATCCCGCTTTTCCACCTGCTGCTGACCATCATAGCAGCTTTCTTTCTCCGGGATCTTCTGTACACTCTCCTCTTCCTGGCCAGTCTCCCGCTCAGCGGCGCTTTTGCATTCCGTTATTTCATCCTCTTCAAAAAATTCCGTGGCCGTCTGAAATATTCCATTTTGCTACGCAGGAAAGATCCCCGCATCCTGAGACTGAGAGATCTTCATGAAAAACTGGCCGCCACCCTGAAAAAGTGGATGGTCTGAACCCCTTCCGAAACGGCCCGGTCCTCCTGCCATCCTGCCGCCTGTCAGGAAATTTTGCAGGATGGTGAATAATTACCACCTGTTTTTTGAACCACATTGACGGTTTTATCCTACTTTTGCAATCCGGTAAGAGAATATCTTTTGAAAGACAATAAAAAAATAAAGTCATGAACAGAGTATTAGTAGCCACCGGTGGCGGGGACTGTCCCGGACTGAACGCAGTGATCCGTGCCATCGTCAAAAGGGCGGCCAAGGAAAAAGACTGGGAAGTGATCGGCAGCATAGAAGCTTTCGACGGTATCCTGCGGGAACCCACTGAGGTCGTCGTGCTGGATGAAAAAAGAGTCTCCGGCATCCATGTGCAGGGAGGGACCATCATACGTACCACCAACAAAGGAGGTCCGTTCGCCTGGCCCGTCAAGAAACCCGACGGCACCTGGGATTACGTGGACCGTTCCGACGAGATGATCAGGAAACTTTCTTACATGGGCGTGGACGCCGTGATCAGTATCGGTGGTGAAGGATCGCAAAAGATCTCGCAGGCCCTCTATGAAAAAGGCCTCAACATCATCGGGGTGCCCAAGACCATCGACAACGACCTGCTGGCCACCGATTTTACTTTCGGTTTTCAGACAGCTGTCCAGATCGCCACCGAGGCGGTGGACAAGCTGGTCTCCACCGCCGAGAGCCACAACCGTACCCTTATCCTGGAGGTGATGGGGCGCTATGCCGGCTGGATCGCCCTGAATGCTGCCGTTGCCGGAGGTGCTGAGGTGTGTCTCATCCCCGAGATACCCTATGATATCAACAAAGTGGTGGAACGTCTGGAATCGAGATACAACAAAGGCCGTGGTTTTGCCATCGTGGTGATCGCCGAAGGGGCCAAACCCATCGGCGGCGATGTCGCCGGACAGAAGAGCGACGAGGTGGGCTACGAGAACCTGCGCCTCATGGGAGCGGCAGCACGCCTGATGCGCGAGCTCAAAGAGAACGGCTTTGAGGCCGATATGCGGGAGACCGTACTGGGACACCTGCAGCGCGGAGGTATCCCCAACGCTTACGACCGCATCCTGGCTACCGAGTTCGGCGTGAAAGCTTTCGAGATGGTGCTGGATAAAGATTATGGCAGGATGGTATCCTACCGCCATCCCGACATTGTGTCGGTGCCCTTCTCCGAGGTGGTGGGCGGCGAGAAACTGGTCACCCCCGACTGTGCCCTCGTGAAGACCGCCAAAGGGATAGGCATCTCGTTCGGAGACTGAGGAAGCTTAAATGGGTGCTGGTTGCAGGTTACAAGGTGCTGGGTAAACGAGGAATAATGATCGACTAACAACGAATTATTAACCCGATACTCTCCGCCCGGCTGACGCCAGTCGGACGGGGATACTCAAAACCCGATACTCGATACTACTAACTCATAACTATTTGCCTACAACCCTTTGTTGGGCAGGAGCATCGTGATGATCAGGGCCAGGCCGAAGAGGGTGATCAGGATCCCTGCCAGCTTCTGGAACCAGAAAATAAAGCGTAACCTTACCTTCGACCGGAACTTATCCAGATAGTAAGTGAGTGAGAACCACCAGGCAAAGGCGGCAACGACAAGTCCGAGGATGGTCACGGCAGGTCCTTCCATGAAATGGATCCCGGAAGGGTAATTGATCCCGGCAAAGATAGCGATATAGGCCAGCAGGGTCATGGGATTGGAGATAACCATCAGCAGGGAGGTAAGATAATTATCCACAAAACTCACGCCGGTATCCCGGCCGGTATCATGGTAAACGCGGGCCGGGTCCTCCCGGAAGATCCGCACCCCAATAAAGATCACGAACACCCCCCCCAGGATGCGGAAGATCGTGACCTTTTCCTCTATGAAAGTGACGATAAAACTGATACCGACCACCGCGATCAGCGAGAAGATCATATCAGCCGTCATAGCTCCCAGCGCCGCCAGAAAGCCGGCGCGTCGTCCCCGGCTGAGCGTCTTATTGACAATATTGATCCCTGCCGGCCCGATGGGAAATGACACCAGAATACCAATGAGAAATCCTTCAAACAAATAGCTCAGTTCCACAACACGTCATCTAACTTCCCCGGGGAAAAATGAAAAGAGGGGTTAAATATACGTTTTTTTGATAAAACGGCTCCTCACTCCTTGCGGGATGTCCGTTTTATTCTTTAAAGGATATTTTTCACGAGCAGGCGCGGCTCCATCATCTCATGGATGGAATACTTCACCCCTTCCCTGCCGTATCCGGAATCTTTCACCCCGCCATACGGCATATGATCCACCCGGAATGTAGGCACATCATTGATGATCACTCCTCCCACTTTGATGTGGTTGAAGGCAAAGTTCATCTCATCCAGACGGTTGGTGAAAACGCCGGCCTGCAGGCCGTATCTTGAATCATTGATGAAGTCCACCGCCATATGGAAATCTCCGAATCGCTCCAGCGTCACCACCGGCCCGAAGATCTCCAGGGAACATACTTTCATTTCGGTAGCCGTTTTTGTCAAGACGGTCGGCTCGAAGTAAGCATCCTTTTTCTTTCCTCCCAGCAGGATACGGGCTCCCTGCTCCACCGACTCATCCACCCACTCCTGCACGCGCTGCGCATTCTCCCCGTCGATCATCACCGAGATCTCCGTCTCCGGGTCGAGCGGATCGCCGAAACGCAGGTTCCTCACCTTTTCGGAGAATTTTTCCGCAAATTCATCAAAGATCCTCTCCTGCACATAGATCCGCTGTACGTGGATACAAACCTGTCCCGAATAGGCATAGCCGCCGATGACACATTTGGCCACGGCCAGATCAATATCGGCCGTATCGGAGACGATGACGCCGGCATTGCCGCCCAACTCGAGGAGCACCTTTTTCTTCCCGGCCTCTTTCTTCATTTTCCAGCCCACGGCAGGGGATCCGGTGAAGCTGAGCATTTTGATGCGCGGATCGGTCACCAATTGGTTGCCTGCTTCGCGATCCATGGGCAGGATGGAAACAGCACCCCGGGGGAGGGATGTCTTGTCAATGATGCGGGCCAGCTCCAGGGTGGAGAGGGGTGTGGAGCGGGAGGGTTTGAGGATGACCGGGTTGCCGGCGGCTATGGCCGGTGCGATCTTGTGCACCGCCAGGTTGAGGGGGAAGTTGAAGGGGGAGATGCCGGCCATCAGCCCCACGGGAAAATATTTCACCCATCCTTCCTTGCCGGCCCCCGGCGGGGTCCAGTCGATGGAGATATACTCTCCCGGCAGGCGTTTGCTCTCCTCGGCGGCCACACGGAAGGTCTGGGAGGCACGGTCCAGCTCGCCCAGGGCATAACGCATGGGCTTGCCCGACTCCTGCGCCAGCACACGTGCCAGCCGCTCCCGGTCGCTCTTCAGGGCATCGGAGATCTGCGAGAGGATCTCATAACGCCTGTACACCGGCAGGGCAGCCATCTCCTCCCCGGCAGCCAGCGCGGCCTTGATGGCCTCCTCCAGTTCGGCAGCCCCTGCCAGCCACGTCGTGGCAAAGACCTCTCCGTTATAGGGGTTGGATACGGGCAACGGGGTGTCTGTGGTACGGAACTCCCCCGCCACATAAATTTTATATTCTTCCATGGCTCTTGTTTTTGAACAAAGTTAGTAAAAAGTTCATAGTTCGTGGTTCGTGGTTCGTGGTTAGTAGTTCGTAGTTGGTGGTTCGTGGTTAGTAGTTCGTAGTTGGTGGTTCGTGGTTAGTAGTTCGTAGTTGGTGGTTGGTGGTTGGTGGTTCGTAGTTCGTAGTTGGTGGTTCGTAGTTGGTGGTTCGAGGATCTTCTTTCACATTTCAAGCTTCGAGCTTCCCCGCCCGGATGAACAAAGTCATCCGTTCGGACGGGAAGCTTCGCGCTTCTTCACTATCTTTGTCCCAAAATCCGGCGATGGACCTGAGGAAAAAACACTGGCAATGGATCCTGCTGCTGCTGATCTCGATGATCTGGGGCAGTTCTTTCATCCTGATGAAAAAAGGGCTGCGTTCGTACAGCTCTGTGCATGTGGCATCGCTGCGTCTTTTCATTGCCTGGCTAATTTTCCTGCCGGTGATGCTGGCCCGTCTCCAAAGGATACACCGGAAACACTGGCAGTGGCTGATCATCTCCGGCATCATCGGCAACCTCATCCCGGCCAATCTCTTCACCCTGGCGCAGACCCACATCGACAGCTCGCTTGCCGGCATCCTCAATTCCCTGACCCCCCTCTTCACGCTGATCATCGGTCTGCTCTTCTTCCGCAGCCATGTGCTGCTGGTCAATATCCTGGGGCTGCTGCTCGGGCTGGCCGGGGCCGCCGGCCTGATCTACGACCACAGCGTCGACCTGG
>WFRO01000081.1 GCA_015486475.1 Bacteroidales bacterium | reverse complement strand
GATTACAACCGGGTGGTGAAGGATCTCAACGGTATGAGCGCCGCGGAATTCACAGAGAAGCTGAAAACTTCCTTTGAGGTGGAGAAGAAAGGCAAAGAAGTTTACAAGCCGGCGCGGCCCCATGAGTTTTCCATGTACCTGGAAGGTGAATGGTATGCTCTGACAGCCCTTCCCGGCACCTATGATGATGACGATCCCATCGGCAGTCTGGATGTGACCATCCTCTCTGAGCAGGTGCTGGCTCCTCTGCTGGACATCAAAGACCTGCGCCGTTCTGACAGGATCGATTTTGTGGGGGGCATCCGTGGTCTGGAAGAACTGGCCCGCCGGGTGGACTCGGGGGAGATGAAGGTGGCTTTCGCCCTGTACCCGGTATCGCTCGAGCAACTGATGCGCATCGCCGATACCGGCAATATCATGCCTCCCAAAACTACATGGTTCGAGCCCAAGCTGCGGTCCGGACTGATCATCCACAGCCTCGACTGATATGATCGCGGAGAATCTTCAGCGGATCCGGGCAGAGCTGCCCGAAGGGGTGCTGCTGGTGGCGGTGAGCAAGACCAAGCCGGTCGAAGATATCCTGGAAGCTTACCGGGCCGGACAACGTGACTTCGGCGAGAACAAGGTGCAGGAGATGGTGGGTAAGAAAGATCAGCTGCCCGCCGACATACGGTGGCACATGATCGGCCATTTGCAGACCAACAAGGTGAAATACATCGTCCCGTTCGTCCATCTTATCCACAGTGTGGACAGTCTGAAGTTGTTGAGAACGGTGGATAAGGAAGCCCGCAAGGTCAACAAGGTGCAGGATGTCCTGCTGGAGATACACATCGCAAAAGAGCCTTCCAAATTCGGGTTTGTGTTTGAAGACCTGCTGACGCTGTTGCGGGAAGGGACCTGGCGGGAGCTTACGCATGTGCGGATCTGTGGCGTGATGGGTATGGCCACCTTTACCGATGACCACGAACAGGTGCGGAGCGAGTTCCGGTACCTGCATGATTGCTTTGACCGGTTACAGCAGGAGTTCTTTGCAGGGGCTTCCCATTTCAGGGAGATCTCCATGGGCATGTCGGGAGATTATCCCATCGCTGTCGAAGAGGGGAGTACAATTGTTCGCATCGGTACTTTGATTTTCGGCGAAAGGAATTATCTTTAACTCCTGAACAAAAACATGCATTATGGCTGATATTTCTGTAAAATACCTGGGCCTTGACCTGCGAAGCCCTGTGGTGCCCAGCAGTTCGGGCCTGACAGGTTCGCTGGACCACATCTATGAAATAGAGGATGCCGGGGCAGGAGCAGTGGTGCTGAAATCCCTCTTTGAGGAGCAGATCCTTTCTGAAGGGAACAGGCAGCTGGAGGCAGGCAGCTATCCGGAGGCGGAGGATTATATCCGGAGTTACGTTCGTGAGCATGCCGTGGATGAATATCTGAAACTGATCGAAGATGTAAAAAAACACACGCGGCTGCCGGTCATCGCCAGCATCAATTGCTTCTCTTCATCCGAATGGGTTGATTTTGCCCGCAGGATCGAGGAGGCCGGTGCGGATGCGCTGGAGCTCAACGTTTATTTCCTCCCTCTCTCAGGGGACAAGCCGGCAGGGGAGTATGAGAAGATCTATTTCGAGCTGGCAGAAAAAATGAAGAGCATGCTGAAAATACCGGTGTCTTTCAAGCTGGGGCGGCAATTCACCAACCTTAATTATATAGTGGCCCAGCTCTCTTACAGGAAAGCCGACGGTGTTGTTCTCTTCAACCGTTTTTATGAACCGGACATTGATGTGGAGCAGATGGCCCTGAAGGCAGCTTCCGTCTTCAGCACGCCGCAGGAGATACGGCAGACCCTTCGTTGGGTAGGCCTGCTTTCGGGACAGTTCGACAATCTGAACATAGCAGCCTCCACAGGGGTGCACGATGCCAAAGCCGTGATCAAGCTGCTGCTGGCCGGTGCTGATGTGGCACAGGTATGTTCCGTGCTCTATGAGAAAGGGATCGGTTATATCTCCACGATCAACAAAGAGCTGGAAAGCTGGATGGATGCAAAAGGATTTGCGGCCATAGAGGATTTCCGGGGGAAATTAAGCTACCATAACCTGCAGGACCCTGTGATGTATGAACGGTCCCAGTTCATGAAGTACTTTTCGGATCACGGCTGATCCGGCAGCTGAGGAATATTCTCTTCCATCAGCGATAAAAGGGCCTGATAAAGGGCTTTCTCTTCTCCGGTTGCTCCGGACACTCTCTCTTTCAGCCAGGCGATATGATCTTTCAGGAGCGTTGCATCCTGCAGGTAAGGAAGGGAGTTCTCAATGACGGTAAAAGCTTCGAGGGCGGTCATATAGTCGCTGCCGGCAAAGATCCTCAGAAAGATATCAAGATGACCGGAAAAATCCAGTCCCGATTGCCAGCAGGCGGCTACCAGTTCTCTTTTTTTGGCAGGGTCGGTGATCTGTTCCACGGTTGCTGCCAGAGGGTCTGCGGCCGACTGGCTCTTGAGATCACGCACAAGGGCCACGACAGCCAGGGAGACAGCCCTGGAAGCGGTGCTCTCATACAGCTTGATGAGGGCCGGGATGAGCCCGGGGTTGCCGCTGCTGCGTATCTCCCGTATGACCCCCAGTACCTCCTGGTCGCTCGCGGAAAAAAGCTTCCCGATGATCTCCCTGTTCCTTCTGTCAATACTCTCCTGACCCATGATCCTCAGTTTTTTTTTGCAAAAATAGTATTTTCCGGGGTGTGTGGGAAACAAAAAGGGCCTGAGGGCGTAAAATATAAGAAATGATCAGCGGGAGAAGGGCATCCCCGGCTCAGATAAGAGGGATAACATCGGGAAATTAGCAGTAGGAGTGCTTAGTAAGTGATGGGAATTTAGCCTGTTACAGAGTGCTTTACTAAATGGGAACAAAAAAATTATTGGGATTTAAAAAAAAGTATTATTTTTACTTTGGTATTGTTTCATTGTCATTGTTGAATAAATTACTGGTTTATGAAATTACAAATGGTTAAAAAAGGTTCTTTCCACCTGTTTATCCTGGCCGCATTTACCGTATTTATGTTCAGTTGTAAATCGGGAGAAAAGAAACAGGAGGCCCAGGAAGCGGCTGTTGACGTGGATGTTTCCCAGCTCGACGAGGAGATGTTCAAGAACATCAACGAAGCCAAGGAGGTTTTTTATTCCCTGCCCTCGCCGCTGGAAACCGCTATGCTGGTCAAGTCAGCCGGCGCCGGATATAATGAAGAGCTGCTGAACCCGGTGGACAATGCTACCAAATATTCCACCAACAAAAGTATGGCCCTGAACCTGGGGATCTACACCTGTGACCTGAGCTTCGCCAGTCTCTATGATCAGACACAGGCGTCCATCGACTACATGAATGCGGCCAAAAAAATGGCGGATGGCCTTGGGATCCTTGACGCCATCAGCCAGGAAAGCATCGACCGGCTGGAAGAGAACATCAACAACAGGGATGTGATCATGGACATCATCTCTGAGACTTTCATGAACTCCAGCTCCTACCTTGAAGAGAACGACCGGACGGCCATTGCCGCCATCGTACTGGTGGGAGGATGGATGGAAGGGCTTTACCTGGCCACTCAGATGGTGCCCGATACAGCCAACCTGTCCAATAACAAGCTGGTGCAACGGATCGTTGACCAGAAGCTTTCCCTCAATATCATCAAGCGTTTGCTGGACAACAACAAAGACAATCCGGATGTGCAGGCGATCATGAAAGATATCGATGCCCTGAAAGCGATCTACGATAAGATCCCGATGACGGCCAGCGAAAAAGTGACCACCTCGACCGACAAGAACAATGTGACCACCATAGAATCGTCCTCTTCCTATAAGATCACCCAGGAAGTTTTCGACGAATTGAAAGAGAAAGTTAAAGTTATCAGAAGTAATTATATTTCATAAAATTTATTCCTATGAAACGAGTTCTTACCCTGTTGTTATTCATATCGGCATTCTTTGTAATCGGTACACAAAACAGTCAGGCACAGTGTAAGGGTTTTGCCAAGAACGTTTGTAAACTGGAGCTTGTACCTTTCACGCACGACGGGAACTACCATGCTGCGGTGCTCACAGAGGGAGAGGAAGCGGAGTTGTACAAGACTTTCTACTCCGGGCAGGATTACCGGATCGCCGTGTGTGGGTCGGACAACCTTCCCGAGATCGAGTTCTCCGTGATGGATGCGGCCCAGAATGTTCTCTATACCAACAAAGACCATGATTTTGCAAAAACATGGGATTTCAAGCTGCAGGCGAGCCAGCAGCTGAAGATCGTGGTAAAGGTACCGTCACGTGGTGACAAGTCGAAGGATCCCGAGAGTGGATGCGTGGCCATTATGTTCGGGTTTAAAGTGAAATAACCTCTCTGAGGAAAAAAAGATATGATCCCTGAAAGCCTGCTTTTGCAGGCTTTTTTTTATCCGGTAAACCCAAAATCAGCAATCAATAATTGCAAGCGCTCTTCATTGCTGAGCGATCCCGCCCCCCTGACCCCCTGAAGGGGGGACCCTTGCTCACAATGGCTATTGATTTGTGGGTGGACTTCCCCTTTAGGGGACCGAGGGGGCGCGTGGGGTTAAATGTACAT
>WFRO01000080.1 GCA_015486475.1 Bacteroidales bacterium | reverse complement strand
GGCAGGGAAATTGAAGACGACGATGTCGAAACGCTTTACGTGCCCCAATCCCGGCAGGCGGCGGTAGGGCCTTTTGATCCATTCCAGGTAGGATTTGCCGCCTGTCACCGGCATGGTATGCTGCGTGAAGGGGAAGGAGAGGGGGGTCATGGGCAGGCGGGGACCGTAGCCCAGCTTGCTGACAAAGAGATGGTCACCGATAAGGAGGGTCTTCTCCATTGAGCCTGTGGGGATCTTGAAGTTCTGGAAAAAGAAAATATTGATGAAGGAGACAGCAATGACAGCGAAGATGAGGGCATCGATCCATTCCACCACTTTGTTGTTCTTCCCTTCCCTTTTCTTCCAGAAGGTCCAGTTGACTTTGCGGGTGATGTAGAGGTCGAAGATGACGATCTCGCCCAGCAGCCACCAGTAGTTGTTAAGCCAGATGACCCACAGGATGTAAAGTACCGAGACAAGGCCGAAGTTGAAATATCTGTTTTTGATGATCTCTTTGATTTTCATGTTTCTGGTGTTTCAAATGCTCCGTAAAGGTAACAAATCCGCAGGCATATTGTCGGGGAGAGATCAACTTTCCTCCAGTCCCAGCAGGTCGTTCATGCCGTAACAGCCTTTCCTGCCCTGCAGGAACTCGGCAGCCAGCACGGCGCCCAGGGCAAAGCCACGGCGGTTTTTGGCCGAGTGGGTCAGCTCAAGGATGTCCATGTCCGACTCATAGCGGATGGTGTGGATGCCCGGTATGCTGTCGCGGCGGTGGGAGAGGATGGCGAGTTCTTCACGGGCGGACGCCGGCCTGTTGACCCACTGCTTTTTGCGGGGGTCGATCTCCCGCAGGATATCCTCTGCCAGGGTGATGGCCGTGCCGCTGGGAGCATCCAGCTTTTGGGTGTGATGGGTCTCCTCCAGGGAGATGTCATACTGCGGATAACGTTTCATGATGCGGGCCAGCACCCGGTTCAGATGAAAGAGGATATTAACCCCCAGACTATAGTTGGAGGCATAGAAGAAAGCCTGGTCGGTTTGGTGACAGTGTTCTTTCAGATCCTCCATCCTGTCCAGCCACCCCGTGCTGCCGGAGACCACCGGCAGGGCGGCGTCAAAGCAGGCAATGATATTGTCGTATGCCGCCTCCGGACCCGTGAACTCGATGGCTATGTCGGCGCCGGCCAGCTTTTCCGGTGTCAGGTCGTGGCGGTTGTCAATGTCGATGATGAGGTGGATGTCGTGACCCCGTTCCCGGGCCACCGCTTCGATCTCTTTCCCCATCTTGCCGTAACCTATCAACACGATCTTCATAACATACTGGGTTGAATGAACAAAAAAAGGGAAGCCCGCCGGCTTCCCCTGATAAAGTCTTTATCTGCCTAAGCTTTTTTTACCTCGTTGACGATGGCTTTGAAAGCTTCGGGATGGTTCATGGCCAGGTCGGCAAGGACCTTGCGGTTCAGGGCGATGCCTTTTTTGTTGAGCTTGCCCATGAACTCCGAATAGGACATGTCATACTGACGTACGCCGGCGTTGATACGCTGTATCCAGAGTGCCCGGAAGGAGCGTTTCTTGTTACGCCGGTCACGGTAGGCATAGGTGAGCCCTTTTTCGAGGGCGTTCTTGGCCACCGTATAGACATTTTTGCGGCGTCCCCAGTAGCCTTTGGTCTGGCTGAGGATCTTTTTGCGCCGTCTGTGTGATGCCACACTGTTTACTGATCTTGGCATGGTCGTTTGATTTTTGGATGGTCAGCGTTCCCGGCATGCCGGGACCCTTGGGAGCTGTGCCACCCGGTTCAACAATAAAAAAACTATTTCATCGCGAGCAGACGCTTCACATTGTCCTGGTCGGCTTTGTGCACCAGCGTGAAATAGGTGAGGTTCCTCTTTCTCTTGGTAGACTTCTTGGTGAGGATATGGCTTTTGTAAGCGTGCTTCCTCTTGATCTTCCCGGATCCGGTGAGCGTGAACCTCTTCTTGGCTCCCGGATTTGTTTTCATCTTTGGCATTGCTACTCTCGTTTATGGTTAAAAAATCAATTCTCTTTATTTCTTTCTGGCTGCCTTGGGGGCCAGGATCATGATCATCCTCTTACCTTCCAGCTTCGGCAGCTGCTCCACCTTGGCCACCTCTTCGAGGTCCTGTGCCAGGCGTAGAAGCAGGATCTCTCCTTTTTCCTTGAAGAGGATCGTCCTTCCCTTGAAGAAGACGTAGGCTTTCACCTTGGCGCCGTCCTTCAGGAAATTCTCGGCATGCTTCAGCTTGAAGTTGTAGTCATGTTCGTCGGTGTTGGGCCCGAAACGCAGTTCCTTGACCACGATCTTGGTGGTCTTGGCCTTGATCTCTTTCTGCTTCTTCTTCTGCAGATAGAGAAACTTCTGGTAATCGACGATCTTGCAGACCGGCGGGTCGGCGTTGGGAGAGATCTCCACGAGATCCAGCTCCAGGTCGTCGGCCAGCCGTATGGCCTCCTCGATCGGATAGACACCGGGTTCGACATTGTCGCCCACAAGACGTACCTCCCGGGCGCGGATCTGATTGTTGATCCTGTAACGGGGTACGTGTTTCCGGTTTCTGTTCCTGTTGTAAGCTATAACTGTGTCCTCCTAAATATGTTTGGTTACTCTTCTTCTTTTTCGATCTTTTCCTTCAAAAAACGTGCAAAATCTTCCAGTTTCATCTTGCCGATATCCCCTTCTCCCTGCCTGCGGACGGCAACGGTACCCTCCTTTTCCTCTTTCTCTCCCACGATCAGCAGGTAAGGGATCTTCTTTAACTCATTGTCCCTTATCTTCTTACCTATCTTTTCGTTCCGCTCGTCGATCAGGGTGCGAATATCGGAATTATTCAGGAAATTTAAAACTTTTTTTGCGTAATCGTTGTATTTTTCACTGATAGGCAGGATGATCGCCTGATCGGGGGTGAGCCAGAGAGGGAATTTCCCGGCGGTATGTTCGATGAGCACGGCCACAAACCGCTCCATCGATCCGAAGGGTGCCCGGTGGATCATCACGGGGCGGTGCTTTTTGTCATCGGCGCCGATGTATTCCAGGTCGAAGCGTTCCGGCAGGTTGTAGTCGACCTGTATGGTGCCCAGCTGCCACGAGCGGCCCAGGGCATCTTTCACCATGAAATCGAGCTTGGGTCCGTAGAAGGCGGCCTCGCCTTTCTCCACTACGGCCTCCAGGCCTTTCTCCTCACAGGCTTCGATGATGGCCCGTTCGGATTTCTCCCAGTTCTCGTCGCTGCCGATGTATTTCTCCTTATCATTGGGGTCGCGCAGGGAGATCTGGGCGGTGAAATCCTCGAAGTGCAGCTTGCGGAAGATGAGGAATACGATGTCGATCACCTTCAGGAACTCCTCCTTGAGCTGGTCGGGGCGGCAGAAGATATGGGCGTCGTCCTGTGTGAATCCGCGTACGCGGGTGAGACCGTGCAGCTCGCCACTCTGCTCATAGCGGTACACCGTGCCGAACTCAGCATAGCGTATAGGCAGCTCTTTGTAGGTGTGGGGCTTCGAGCGGTAGATCTCACAATGGTGGGGGCAGTTCATGGGTTTCAGCAGGAACTCCTCGCCCTCGGTGGGAGTGTGTATGGGCTGGAAAGAGTCCTTGCCGTATTTCTCGTAATGTCCCGAGGTGACATACAGCTCTTTCTGGCCGATGTGAGGGGTGATCACCGGCTCATAGCCGTACTCTTTCTGCACTTTCTTGAGGAAGTTCTCCAGCCGTTCACGCAGCTGGGCTCCTTTAGGCAGCCACAGGGGCAGCCCCTGGCCCACGCGCTGGCTGAAGGTGAAGAGCTCCAGCTCTTTGCCTATGCGGCGGTGGTCCCTTTTCTTTGCCTCCTCGAGCCAGACCAGGTACTCCTCCAGCATGCTCTGCTTGGGGAAGGTGATGCCGTAGATGCGGGTGAGCTGCTTGCGTTTCTCGTCTCCCCGCCAGTAGGCGCCCGCCACACTGAGCAGCTTGATGGCCTTGATGTTGCTTGTGTCAGGAAGATGAGGACCGCGGCACAGGTCAGTGAAATCCCCCTGCGTGTAAAAAGTGATCTCCTGGTCCTCCAGATCGCTGATCAGCTCGGTCTTGTATTCGTCGCCCTTGTCACCGAAATAAGCGAGGGCCTCCTGCTTGCTGACCACGCGGCGGCGGTACTCCTCCTTGCGGCGGGCCAGCTCTTTCATCTTTGCCTCGATGCGGGGCAGGTCGGCATCGGTGATGACCACCCCCTCGGGAGGATCCACATCGTAATAAAAGCCGTTGTCGATGGCCGGGCCTATGCCGAACTTGATGCCGGGATAGAGGGCTTCCAGCGCCTCGGCCATCAGATGGGCCGAGGAGTGCCAGAAAGCATGCTTGCCCTCCTCATCGTCCCAGGTGTATATCTTTATCTCCGCATCCTCATGGATGGGGCGGGTGAGGTCCCATGTCTCACCGTTGACACCTATGGCCAGGGCCCTTTTGGCCAGGGCCGGATGAATGCTGCGGGCGATCTCCAGGCCCGTCACCCCCTCGGGAAACTCCTTCTCATGCCCGTCCGGAAACTTTATCTTTATCATGGTCGTGTCAGTGCTTTGTAATAAGGCACAAAGATAAGAATAATAACATAAGTCGAAAAGTATGAAAAGTGTGAAAAGTTGC
>WFRO01000079.1 GCA_015486475.1 Bacteroidales bacterium | reverse complement strand
GATGGCATCCAGGGCCACCACCGCCAGGCGCGTTTTCCCGTCATCCAGCACCATGGCACGTGCCCATACATTGTCATGCACACCGTTGGCCGCACGCCGGTTATCAAAGCCGGCGATCCAGTATACATCGAATCGGCCGTTGTGGTTGTTGTCATGGTAAATATCCCCCTTGTCAGGTTCATATTTGGCATTGTGATCCACATCCTCCCAGGTATCCACGATCTCCGGGGTAATAGGTTGGGCAGAGAACCCGGCTTTCATCAGCACCGGCGCGCCGCCTTTCACATCCATGTTCACCTCATACCCGCGGTGACGGTCACGCAGATTCCACATGACCCACACCCCCGCGATCAACACGATCGCCAGGATCACGATCCCGGTCCATTTCATCACTTTTTTCATTTTACTATACTTTTTCAATCATTCAAGCATTCAATCATTCAAGCATTTACATTTCCGGATACGGCCGGTCATACCCTTTGACGGCATGCCAGAGGATACGGTTAAAAGTGTCCTCATCGATGCGGTCGACATCGTCCAGGTCCTGTTCCAGGGATTTACGGGCCCAGAACAAAGCATCCCCCGACAGGTCCTTCAACGAAGGATTGATCCTGTCCAATGGGATGTTGGCCGGCAGCGCTTTGTAGGGTGTCAGATCCGGCTGGTCCGTAAAACAACCGGTCATCGGCGCTGCCGTCAGGTCAAAGCGGTTCAGAGGCGGGAGGCCCAGGATATTCTCAATGGTACGGAACATGCTGATCTGGGAGTAATAGGTGGATATCACCTCTCCCCTTCTGGTATAGGGACTGATCACATACCCCACGGTGCGGTGGCTGTCCACATGGTCCAGCCCGGCCTGCGGATCATCTTCGGTCACAAAGATGCAGGTCGTTGCCCAGAATTTACTGTGGGAGATAGCTTCCACGATCCTGCCCAGGGCCAGGTCATTGTCCGCCACGGCCGCCCGGGGTGTGGGCATGCCCGGTGCGGTACCGGAGGTATGGTCGTTGGGCAGGAGCAGGATGATCAGGTTGGGGAAACTGTCCTTTTCCTCATACTTCCGCAACTCCCGGACGAACACGTCGGCCCGGTACTGGTCGGATACCCGGTTGGGAAAGCCGATATAATCCGGACAGGTGTATGGCGCCAGGGAGGGGAGTTGTACTTTAGCCCGGATCTTCATCCTGTGGGTACCGGCCTTATAATCCTGCCAGATCTCTTTAAAGGTGCCGTCCGGATCGATCCGGGCGCCCACGAACTCCCCGTAATTCCGGAAGGTAAGCCCGTGCTGCAGGGCATTGTCCCAGAGAAAGCCTGCCGGGGAGTAGGCCAGCGGATCATCCCCGTCATAGGGATAGCTGCGGGGGAAATCGCCGAAGGATTTCTCCAGGTAGTCGGTCACATAGGCCTCATCGGTCCACTGATGACCGTCGGCGCTCAGCACACCGCTGCAGTAGAAGTTATCCAACAGGGCAAATTGTTCAGCCAGAGCATGGTGGTTGGGCGATACCTCCCGGCCGAACATCACCAGCGATGTATCGCCGTTACCCTGCGGCATATCCCCCAGCACCTGGTCGTAGGTACGGTTCTCCTTGATGATGTACACCACATGCTCAAACACCGACTTCTGTCCAGGCAATACCGGCACCGGCACGCGGCCCCGGATCTTTTTCTTTCCTGTCAGCGCCTTCACCATAGCGTCATAATGGTTGTTCGCCCGGACCGTTGCCGTCATCTCCTTCAGGGTTTTCCCATCCGGCAGGGGGATAAAGGAGAGACTGCCAAGGGGGCTGTGGGTATTGTAGGCAGGACGATCCTGGCGGATGTTCCGCTCGCCGGGGCCTTTGACGTTGACCACGGTAAGGAAACGGACCTGCTTATCCAGAAGGAGGGCGCCGGGGTACCAGGCGGTGGGGATAAATCCCTCAATTCTGTTGTTTTGACCGGTATTGATGACGCAGACAGCATTGTCCGCACCGTTGGCCACAAAGAGACGCTTACCGTCGGGGGTGATGGCCAGGGCATTGGGGGAGCTGCCGAAAGGCATGTCTTTCTCCATGTGGACGGAGATACTGTCGGTCACCCTGTCCCTCCGGGTATCTATGAGATAGATCCTGTCACTGTTGGCACAGGCCACATACAGCAGGGAACGGTCCGGGCTGAGCAGCATGGCCGTGGGGAGCAATCCCACACGGATCTCCCCCGTCACTTTCATGTTTTTCAGATCCACCACCGTGACGGTGCCGCTGTTGGCGATGCCTGTCTCCGGGTCCACCGACACCTCCGTGCCGGAAGAAGGATAGGCAGGTTCTCCCGCCAGGGGACGGTGACCGCCCCAGTTGCTCACGTAAGCCTTTTCGTCAGAGAACAGCAGCACATCATAAGGAGCCACCCCCACAGGGATCTCCTTCAAGGATCCGTCTGACAGATCCACCACAGCGAGGGTGTTACTGCGGTTAAGCACTGTACAGAGCCTCTTCCCGTCGCTGCTGAGTGCCAGCCCGCCCGGGACAGGATGACCTCCTACGGCCGGTTTGGGAAAGATCAGCGGATCGCCCCAGTGCAGGATGTGGTCTTTGTCCATCTCAGCCACCAGGATCCGGTCACGGGCCTGGCTGACATAGATCTTTTTCCCGTCGGCAGAGAAAGCGATGCCTTTGAAAGAGCCGCCTCCCCGGAAAGGGAGGGTCTGCATGATCGTCCGGTCGAGCACCCGGATCAGGTTGACGGAACTCTGGTTCAGCACGGCCAGCCACTGCCCGTCAGGGCTGAGGGCCACATCCACCGGCCGTCCGGGGAAGACCACCTGCAGTCCTGCCGGCCGCAACAACTGGTTCGTCGGCACCAGGATGCTGCCGTCGGGCTGCGGACCGACACGCAGGACCACCCCGTCCGTACGTTTTTCCCCACTCCCGCCGCAGCCGGCGATCAGGACGGCCATTATAAACCCTACGAATATGATCCAAATTTTTTTCATTGTATGTTCATAATTTAATATTCAAATTGCGTCTGTACGTAAATCGTTCCGGGTTGATATGTAGACGCAATGAATTGCGTCTCTACATCCTATCATTCATCGGTCATCGATCATCATTCATCGTTCCCAAAAAACGCTTCCTCCACCGCTTTGCAGAGGGCGTGATATACCGGCAGGTGGTATTCCTGCACCTCGGCGGTACGCTGTGCCGGCACACGGATCGGTATGTCACAGTATTCTTTCAGCTTACCACCGTTCTCGCCCGTCATACCAATGACCGTCATGCCCATAGCTTTGGCTGTGATGGCAGCATCTAGCACATTTTTAGAATTGCCGGAGGTAGTGAGGGCGATGAGTACGTCCTCCTCACGCCCGTATGCAGCCACCTGCTGGGCAAAGATCAGGGAAGGATCTATGTCGTTGGCCACGGCCGTGATCAGAGCGGTATGGGCGTTGAGGGAGATCGCCGGCAGGCCGGTCTGCAGCTTTTCTGCCAGGTAGGCTCCCCGCGAAGGATCCACCTCCACGAGGTCGCGCCAGAGGGTCTCGTCCAGAGGGCGGCGGCCCTCAAAGCTCTTCATCAGCTCGCCGACGATATGGTCGGCGTC
>WFRO01000078.1 GCA_015486475.1 Bacteroidales bacterium | reverse complement strand
GGGGAAAAAGGAAGAGGTAGAAAAGTGAAATAATGGAATAATGGAATATTGGAAAGATGGAAAGATGGAAGGAAAGGTAAAAGAAGTTCCAGGTTCCAGGTTCCAGGTTCCAGGTTTGAAGGATCATTGCTGAATGACCATTGTATAACTACTGTATGACCATCGTATGACCACCGTATGACAATACAAGGCAAAAGTATAAAGGCAAAAGGCAAAAGGATGGAATATTGGAATGATGGAATATTGGAATATTGGAGTATTGGAAAAATGGAAAAATATGTAAACAACTACTTAATTTCTACCTAGTTTCTACCGAATGACAACCGTATGACAATACAAGGCAAAAGTAAAAAGGCAAAAGGCAAAAGGATGGGAGGATGGAAGATTGGAATAATGGAATAATGGAAAGATGGAGAAATGACCAGCTACTTAATTTCATCCCGACTGGTCGGGATAAATTTCTACTTAATTTCGCGACCATCGGGAGCTAATTACACGAGCGTAGCGAGTAAATTTCTAATTAATTTCATTCGCGCAGCGAACTATGAACTTTGAACTATGAAAGTTTTGATCATCGGACCCGCTTATCCCCTCCGCGGGGGTCTGGCCGTCATCGACGAGGCGATGTGCCGGGCTTTCCTGCATGCCGGTTATGAGGCGGGCATTGTTACATACAAATTACAATATCCTTCCTTCCTTTTCCCCGGCAAGACCCAGATGGCCGACGGTCCGCCGCCCGAAGGCCTGGAGATCCATGTCTGGATGAACAGCATCAACCCCTTCAACTGGGTGGCCACGGCCCGGAAGATCAACAAACTCCGTCCCGATCTCCTGATCTTCCGCAACTGGATCCCGTTCATGGGACCGTTGTTCGGTACCATCGTGCGTTTCCTGAAAAAGAATATCACTACCCTGGCTGTGGTGGACAACCTCTATCCCCACGAGAAACGGCCCGGCGATCATCTGCTCACCAATTATTTCCTGCGTAAGATCGACGGCTATATCACATTCTCCCGCACTGTGGAACAGCAGTTGCAGGAGAACAACTTCCGGAATATCATTTACACCCCCCACCCGCTGGATGACAACCTGGGGGAGGGTGTGCCGAAGGAGGAGGCCTGCCGTCACCTCGGCCTTGATCCGGACCGGCGGTATGTGCTCTTCTTCGGCTTTGTGCGGAAGTACAAGGGGCTGGAGCTTCTGCTGGAGTCGTTCGCCCGGCCTGAGGTACAGAAGCTGGGCCTCCGGCTGCTGGTGGTGGGCGAGTTCTATGACGACAAGGAGCGCTACCTGGGGATCATCCGGGAGAAAGGCCTGGAGGAGCAGGTGCAGGTGGTGGATGATTTTGTGCCGGTGGAGGAGGTACGTTACTGGTTCTCGGCCGCTGACCTGGTGGCACAGACCTACCACTCCGCCTCGCAGAGCGGTATTACCCAGATCGCTTATCATTTTGAGAAACCCATGTTGGTGACCGATGTGGGGGGACTGAAAGAGTATGTTCCCCACGGCAAGGTCGGTTATGTTGTCGAAAAAGAGCCGGAAGCCATCGCCGGCGCCATCGCCGACTTTTTCAACAACGACCGCGGACCGGAATTCCAGCCCGCCATCCGTGAGGAAAAGAAAAAATACTCCTGGGAGATCTTTGTCCGGAATGTGCTGGAACTGTATGAGAAGGTAAAAAAATAGGCGATCCTGCTCTTTTTCCTGTTGTTCACCCGGAACCTTTGGGCAAAACTATTTCTTTCTCTTCATCTCTTCATCGCTTTATCGCTTCATCAACTCTTTTACCCGCTCTTCCCCTTTCTCCGCCTTGCTCCCGATATATTCATAATAACTGCTTTTATACAGATCGGTGGAGGTCTTGTAATACTGATAGGCCAGCGGATAATTTTTTTGTTTTTCATAGATCTCTCCCAGGCGGAGGGCTGCCTCACTGGCAAAAAGGTATTTTTCATCCCGCCCGTTCTGAAGCACCCATTGAAAATACCGGATGGCTGCTGTGGTATCTCCGGAAGCCAGGGCATACCTGCCTTTCAGAAAATGGTACTCCAGCTTGTAAGGAAGTGCCGGACGGGGATGTGCTTCATAGTCCGAAATGTTCTTTCCGGCCCGTTGCAGGTAACCGCCGTCGAGCAACAGCCGGGTTTTGACGAGCGCGATATCCGGCTCGTAGTCCAGCGATGCATCATAGAGCGCTTCCCGGTCGCGCTCGATGATATCATCCCCCTTTTCGATCACCTCCCGGCAGAGGTCATGATATTTCTCCCGGTCGCCGCGGAGGAGGTGAACCAGCGCCAGCGCGTAAGTCATCTCCCTGAAATAATCCTCTTCGTGCAGATCCTTCAGAAACTGTTGGATATAATTCCCTGCCTCCGGATCCAGCTTGCGCAACAAGGCTTTGCCCGTCATGTAATTATACAGGAATTCCGCCTCTGGGCCATTTCCCCTGTGAAGGGTGGCAAGCGTTCCCAGCGCCTGTTCATTGTGCCCCGTGCGGTATTCAATGTTGGCCTTGAAAAACTGCGGCATGAACAGCTCCCTGAAAGAGGTGTCATAGTTTTGGGTGAGGTCGTAAACGATCTCCGGCGTTTTGTTGATCTTGGCCACGAAGATCAGGAAGAGTGCCGATCCGGCATTGATCCCGCGGATATGTTCCTGCTGCCGGTAAACATCTTCCAGCGTTTCCCATCCCTTGTCAAAATCGGAGGAAACCGAGAAGAGGGATGCTACCCCTTTTACAAATGGCGGGAGGTTGGACAGGGCGCAGTTGAAAAAGCCGTCTATCATCCGGCTTGGAGCAAAATCCGGATACAATTTTAGGTTTTTATGTACCTCCTTGTATCCTTTATAAAGCTTATTGGCCCCGCCGAGCAGCGATCCGTTCAGGACCCTGAAAAGCCCGGCCTGCAGATCCATCTCCGACTTACACATCAGGTAGTAGGGAGAATCTTCATACCGGCCGTCCATGGTCTTCCTTTTTTTATCATAGTTGTCAAGAAAAGCCTCGTACGCCTTTTCCTCCGGATTGATGTACAACGCCCAGGCATCGATCGTCTGTTCCAGATAAAGTGCATAATAATTGGTTGGACGTATGGAGAGCTCTTTTTGCATGAGTTGCCGGGCTTCGTCGAATTTCAGATCAAACAACAGGACCCAGCCGTTACGGCAGTTCCCATTGAACTGATACTGGCCCGATGCTCCCGCTACCGGGAGAAAAAGGAGAAACCAGAAAAGAAGATTCTTTTTCATCGATTTTGTTTGATCGTTGCACTTCATCTTCAACGACGGAGCGGTAAAAATAAGACTTTCCCTGCTGGATGATGTGGCTTTCCGGCGTACAACTTTATGAATAAGGGAGTAAAAAGGGTTCATATTTGTGCCATAGAGTGTTTCCGGCAACGGCAGACATGGTAAATTTACCCGGACCGGGGCTCTTTCCGGTGTCATGTTTTAATCATTTTAAATTTTACATTATGATCATAGTAATAGCTGTTGATACTTACAATGAAGCCAATGGGGGCACCATCGCTACCATGCGCATTGCCGAAGCCCTCAAAGCCAGGGGCCATGAAGTGAGGATCATCTCTGCGATCCACAAAGATCCGGAAGATCCTGACTTTTACAAGATCCCGGGATTTGTGCTCCCCGGAGCGGAAGGAGCCTTGGAGAATATGGTGTTTTTGCTGGGCAAAAATGACAAAAAGACTTTTCGAAAAGCCATAGAAGGGGCTGATGTAGTGATGGTTCAATTTCCTCTCCTGATGGCCAAGGGCGTAGTTAAGATGGCTAAACGGCTGAAAGTCCCTGTGGTAGGATCTTTTCATGTGCAACCCCAGAATATCATGGTGGCCCTGGGCAAATCCGGCAAGGTACTGGAGAGGGTTATCTGGTTTTCTTTTAAGCATTTTCTGTTCAACCGTGTGGATAACATCATCAGTCCCTCACAATTTGCCAGTGACCTGTTGAAGTCCGAAGGTGTCAAGGGACGGCATAAGGTGATCTCCAACGGGATCCCGTCAGCGTATGTGCCGGGGGATTATACACGGCCTGAATGGTTCGGGAATAAAATGGTGCTGATCGCCGTGGGAAGACACGCGGGTGAAAAAAGACAAAAACTGCTGATCGAAGGGGTGAAACGCTCAAAATACAAGGATAACATCCAGCTCATCCTGGCAGGCAAAGGAGAAGATACCGAAGAACTTGTGCTCCTGGGTGAGACCTTGCCCGTAAAACCCTATATCAAGTATATCAGCGATGAAGATAAACTGAGGTTCCTGAATACAGCCGACATGTATGTGCATGGCTCTGTCGTGGAGCTGGAAAGCCTCTCCACGGCCGAGGCGATAGGATGCGGCCTGCCCTGCCTGATCAGCGACTCAAAGTACTCGGCCGCCTCTCAGTTCGCACTGGATGACCGGTTCATCTTCAGATCGGATGATCCGGACGACCTGGCCCGGCAGATCGACTACTGGTACGAACATCTCGATGAGCTGCGTAGTCAGGAGCTGCGGGACAGGATCCTGGCCATGGCCGAGAAATACCGTTTTGAGAGATCCATGGATGAATATGAGACGTTCCTCTCAGAGATCGCCGGTGTGGCAACAAACAAACAGGATGGTAACAAGGAAAATGTGATCACAGACATTCCGGAACACCGGGTAGCCTGACAGCCTATGAAAAAGGAAAAGGTGCGTGAACAGCAGATCCCCATGGAATCCGTTTATCCGCTGGAGATCGGTCCGGACTATGTCTTTATCCGGACCGGCCTGTTTTTCAGGATCTATTCTTCGGTATTGGTCTTTTTATTTGTGCTCTTTCTGGGGGGGGGCTTTTTCAGTGTTATCGGCCGCCACAGGATCCGGGGCCGGAAAAAGCTGAGATCGTTGAAGAAAAAAGGATTTATTACGGTGGCCAACCATTGTCATCTTTTCGATACCGTCCTCACGGGAAAGGTCTTTTATCCCCGTCTGGCCCGTTATGCCTCGGTGCAGCGGAACTTTGAGGCGCCCTTTTACCGGAAACTGTTCCCGGCGCTCCGCGGCTTCCCGATCCCGGACGGGGTGATGGGGATCCGGCGGATCACGCCGGCGGTGCTGGAGGCCATCGACAGGGGAGAGATCGTCCATTTTTTTCCCGAGGCTGAGCTGTGGCACCTCTACCAGGGGATCGACCATTTCCAGCGGGGCTCTTTTTACCTGGCCCACATGGCCCACTGTCCTGTGGTGCCTGTCATACATCTTTTCAAACCCCGGAAATTTTTCGGCAAAGAATTATCCAAAAATATTCTGGATATCACGACCATCGTGGGAGATCCGGTATATCCCGAAATTCCGGCGAAAGATGGGGAACAGCCCGACCTGGAGTCGGTGACGAAAATGACAAAGTCCGTCCGCCGGTGGATGAAAGCGGAGATGGAAAGGTATCACGGGAGAGGATAGGTGGTTCGGAGAACTTTACCTGGGAAAATATTTGTAAATATCTTTTCGATGCAAGCAGCGAATGAATTCAATGGTATTCCCGGAAATTATAAGACCTATCCTGTAATCGCCTATCCGAATACGATATTCTTTTTCTGATACAGATAGTTTTTTCAGGTTTCTGATCTCGCTGAGGTCTTTCGCTTTTTGTGTTTGTCTGATTACTGACGAGATCCTTTTTAGAATATTTTTGTCTTTAATTTTCCTGACATCCTTCTCAAAAGAACGGTCGATTTTAACCAGCATTGTCAAGTTTTTTAAGGAAAGAATCCGTATCTGTATATTCTCCGGTTCTTCCTTTCTTTATAGCAATAGACAAAGCGATCTCTTCGGTTTCATCCGGGGAGAGTTTTTTGGCGTCTATCCCTATTTTTTTTGCAAGTTGTAAAATAAGATCCAGATCCTTCTTTGAATCGGATGTCAGGAGTATAGTAGCCATATGACCTGTGTTTTATTTAACAAATATAGTCAAAATCATAGAAACATTTAAAGGTCGTTATACTTGAATTTTCTCCACCATTTCCGCCACTTTTTTGTCGATCGGAAGGGTGATGTCTTCCGGTGTGAGGTCCTGCAGGGCTTTCCAGCGGAACGACTGGCCCCGTTCCGCATCTTCGGGAAAGTCGAAAGGTTTGTCCGAGACGGGGAAGCAGGGCGGCTCCGTGAAGCGGGCAAGGTAGTAGATGCTGATCACCTGCATGCCGGGATGGAATTTTGACTCCTGGAAAAAGTCGGTAGTGTAGAGATGACGGAGCACCTCCAGGGAACAGCCGGTCTCCTCCTTTATCTCCCTTTTGAGGCAGTCGACCGTCCCTTCGCCATACTCCAGTCCCCCGCCGGGGAACTTGGTGAAACGGTGGCCCATATAGCTCTCGTCGCTGAGCAGCACCTCCTTCCGGTCGTTCAGTATGATGCCGTACACGCGGATGGTGAAGCGGGTGTTGATTGGTTCCGGCATGGGTAATAATAGGTTAATGTTCGGTTATACGGTGGTTATACAATTGTCATTCTGTGGTCATACAATAGTCATCCTTCAAACCTGGAACCTGAAACCTGGAACCTGAAACTTCTTTTTCCTTTCCTTCCATCTTTCCGCTCTTCCCACTCTTCCTACTTTTTGACTTTTTCGACTTTAGACTTTTGACTTATTCATCTCATCTCTCATCTCTCATCTCTCATCGCTTCCATCTTCCTTTTTATCCATTCAATAACCTTCTCTTTTTCTTCCGGCCGGAACCACCGGATCTCCGGGTCACGGCGAAACCAGGTGAGTTGTTTGCGGGCATATTTGCGGGTGTTGGCCCGGATACGTTCAATGGCTTCGTCGAGGGTGATCTTTCCGTCGAGGTGGTCGAAGATCTCCTTGTATCCTACCGTGTTGAGGGCGTTGGTGTGGCGGTGCGGCAGCAGGCGCCGCGCCTCCTCCGTCAGCCCCTCCTCCACCATCTGCAGCACCCGCCGGTTGATACGGTCGTAAAGCTCCTGCCGCGGCAGATCAAGGCCTACCTTGAGGGTGCGGAAGGGCCGTTCCTTGCGGGTGCGGGTGAGGAAGGAGGAATAGGGCCGCCCGCTCTGCACCGAGATCTCCAGCGCCTTGAGCAGCCGCTTGGGATTGTTCAGGTCCACCTGCCCGTAGTACTCGGGATCCACCTCCCGCAGGCGGCGCCGAAGGCCTTCCAGGCCTTCCTGCTCGTAGAAGACGAGCATCTGCTGCCGCACCGCCGGATCCACGGTGGGGATATCGTCAATACCATGGCACACTGCATCAATATACATCCCCGACCCGCCGGCCATCACCACAGGGTTCATGCGCCGGAAGAGATCCTCCAGCAGGGCCAGCACCTCCGTCTCATACATGAAAGCATTGTAGTAATCGAAGATGGATTTGGTCCGTATGAAGTGGTGCTTCACCGCTGCCAGCTCCTCAGGGGAGGGGACGGCCGTGCCGATGCGCATCTCCCGGTAGATCTGCCGCGAATCGGCCGAGATGATCTCCGTGCCGAAATGCCGGGCCACCTCGATCGCCAGGGCCGTCTTGCCGGAAGCTGTGGGACCGCAGATGATGACAAGGGTGTTCACAGTTCACAGTTCATGGTTCGTAGTTCGTAGTTGGTAGTTGGCCTTTTGGCTTTTAGACGTTTTGACTCTTCGACCTTTTCGACCTTTAGATCTCCGGCAGATCGTCAATGTTCTCGAAGTTGTCGGACAACATGTCTTCATCATCATCAGGGAAAAGGTCTTCGTCCGGGGGAGCGGCAAGGTCATCAAAGAGCAACTGGGGCGGGGGATCGCCTTCCTGCCGTGTGCAGCGGGGGTAAGTCTCGCCTGCTGCCGGTTTCGATATCTCCACCACTTCCATGAAAAAGCCCCGGTTGGAGAGGTAGTCGAAGAGATAAAGCAGCTTGTCTTCCCGGGCCGATACCAGGTCGCCCACCTTGGTGTTCTCCATCGTGCGGGCATCCTCCTCACCTGTCATGTTGATCAGAGGATACTCTTCTCCTTTACTCCACGTCTTGTCGGTGGAGAAAAAGGAAGACATAATGCCGGGGTCGAAGCCCAGGTTTTTCTGGATGGCTTCGTGCAACTCCAGAAGGGTCTGGTCGCCCCGCACCTCGATATCACGGACAAACCCGTCGTCCTCCCCCGATAACATCCTGAATGTGAATACCTGTGGCATGATAAACAAAGATAGGAAAAAAAGTTTGTGGTTGGTGGTTCGTAGTTCGTAGTTGGTAGTTAGTAGTATTGAGTATCCTGCCTCCGTTCCGGCACGTTGGGATTAAGGGCGGTCAGACTAGTTGGGAGTTGATAATTTTTGGATCCTGGGTTTGCCGGAGGGTTCGGAGTGTAGGGAAGGCTGTACTGCCCTGTGGCAGAGCAGAAAATAAAAAACTATAAAAAAACTTTTGTAAAAGTTCTGTCAAAGTTTTGTCAGAAAGTCTATCGTATCAATGTTGTCGGCATAGTCCCGGAGTTCCGGGAACTGACTCTGTCCGAATGGAATAGGACTGAGGTGTGCCTGTGTGTTGCCCACCAGACACTGGATCTTATCTACGTAGTTAACTACGTAGTTAGCTACGTAGTTGATGTTTTTGTAGCGTTCGTAGAAAAGCATACCGATGGGAGAGGCGAGGGCCGTATCCTCAGTGAGCAGGAGGTTTCCGGCGTCGAGGAAAGGGACCCCGTCGGTGGTCAGCACGGCCCGCTGGTACTGCAGGTTGTGCAGGTAGCCGGGGAGAGAGTTGACCCCGTCGAAACGACGGAAAAAGGGGAAGAGCTGTTTTTCGATGTCATAGTCTGCGGGCACAAAGATCTTTGAGACGCTGCGGCAGCCCAGGCCGTAGTACCAGAAAATATCGCGGGCCAGTCCTGCCAGTTCTCCTTTCGTTTCGGTGCCGTTGAGAAGGGCGAGGCTGTTGCGGTTGCGGCGGATGATGGCAGGAAGGCCCCGGTAGTAGTGTTCGAAGTAGCGGGTGGTGTTGTCGCTGCCGGTGGCGATGACAGCATCGGCGTGGCGGGGCCGCTCGCGGGTGAAGCGGATGAAAGGCTCAAAGGCAGGCTCCAGCTCGGTGAGGATGAGGGCGACGAGGCGGTGGAGGCCCGCGTCGCGCGAGGAGGTGCGCACGGTGAGACGGTGGCCGCTGATCAAGACGCTGAGCATGTCGTGGAAGCCCACCAGGGGAATGTTGCCGGCCATGATGACCACCACCTCTTTGCCACCGGGGGAGGAGGGCAGCTGCGGGTAGCGGGCGGTCCATTGCAGGAGATTATCTTCGGTGAGGACGGTGCCCAGCGCCAGCAGGGCATGCCGCACATTCTCCTCGTCGAACCAGGGGTTGGCGTTGCGTGCTAGGGGGAGGGCAGTGGTGAGGCGGGCCACCGCCGCCTCATCGCCCGGGGGCAGAACTGTTTCCTTACCGGCAGCCCGCAGCATCACCCTGCCCAGCCGCGCAATGGCCGCTATCCGCCGCTCCAGAGGTATCGTTTCCATCACAGGCGAAGGTACGGAAAAAAGCTAAAGCAGCGGCAAGTGAGGACCTCGCTCTGAGCGAGCAGTGAGGATCTCGCTTCGAGCGAGGTCCTCACTGCGGGGGGGGAGAGAGCGAGGTCCTCACTTGCCGCTGCGCCCCCCGATTTTGAATTTTCCCGAAAAAACCTTAATTTTTCTCCTGAAAAACCGGCTTGTATCCAGACACCCGTGCAATTTCAGGAAGGATATATCTACCACATCTTCAATCAGGGGAATAACCGGAGAAAGATATTTTTCTCAAGGAAGAACTATCTCTTTTTCACCGGGAAGATCCGGATGTATATCCAACCCTACGCCGATATCCTGGCCTGGTGCCTGATGCCGAACCATTTCCACCTGATGGTGCGGGTGAATCATCTGGAGCGGCCGGTAGCGGCCTTTCCCCAGAGCAGATCGTCGGTAAAGACAAGGTCCCTGAATGATTCGATCGGCCTGATGTTGCGCTCCTACACCAGTGCTATCAACAAACAGGAGAAGAGCTCGGGCTCTCTGTTCCGGAAACAGACCAAGGCCGACTGTGTCAACTGCCCCAAAGGGGTGGATCCTGCCTGGTATGATGTTGACGGGGTGATGCAGGGGGCGGTCAGGCCGCCGGATCGCCGCTATCCGCAGGTGTTGTTCAATTACATCCACGAAAACCCGGTAAAAGCGGGTCTGGAGATGGACCCTGCTGCGTGGGAGTTCTCCTCGGCCGCTGCTTATGCCGGCCGCCGGCAAAGCATTCTTGCCAATATGGAAGCGGCGGCAGAGTATGGGCTGGTATATAAATGGTGAGACCGGTCAACGATCAATGATCTTATTATTTTATTTTGATATAGTCTTTCAGCTTAAAAAGGAATATCACCGGATTGTCATCTTCGTGCAATGCTTCCAGGGGTTTTAACCGGCTTGCTATCTCCGCAGGAATGTTTTCGTGTGTACTTTTATAATCCCGGATCATTTCTTGCAGATCCGGAACCGGTATATAAAGAGAAACCTCTCCGTTGGGGTGCCAGGATAAATCTTGAAACATTCTTTCTGGTATAACGCCGTAAAGGTCATCATGGATCTTAGAGATGGCTCCGTTCCCACTTTTTTTATCAATGATGATCATCATTTCCTGAGTATGGAAAGCTCCACTCCAACGTCCCGGTTTGAATTGATGAACCTCTGCTTTTGTTATAACGCTTTTTTGCAGATACAGGTTCTTTGCATTTTCATTGGAAATAAAGAGATTGAACTTTCCTTTCAGAGATTGTGGGGATATGGGCTCATTATACTTTTGAACCTTCGTACCGGGATGAAGGATGCAGGCAGGAACCAGCTCCTTATCCTGAATGGTAAAGACCGTATCTATACCGGGGAAATAGACTTTCCATTTTCCATTGAAACGAAAAACTGAATTTCCCCAGGTAATAGGCACATAGTTATTTGTCTTTTCAGGTGGGTAGCGGGTCCTGGAAATGCTTTGCGTGATCTTTCCGTCATCCGTAAAAAAATACAAGAGGAAAGAATCTATCGGGGAATGAGGGATCCCCCCTGCCGTTCCGGTAGCAAACCATTCTTTTTCATCCCATCTATACATATCCATGGCATTCCAGAAAGGCATTTTCAGGGTCTTTAGCAAAGTGCCGTCCACACTAAAGAGCTGCGGGTCATCTCCGATCCAATCAACCAGTACGGTGTTATTTTGAGAATAATAGTGACAGAATGTTTGGTCATATCCGGAATGTTCTCCCGGACCTTTGCCTCCCCTTCCGATCTCATTCAGGAACCTGCCTTTCCTGTCAAAGCGATACAGGCGGGCCGGATTGGGAAAATTCTGTGTGCCAACAAAAAGATCTTTATCTGAGAGGGTCAGCCTGATATTTTGTATCAGACATTCCTCTTTTGTCTGCAGGGGTATGGCCACGAAATTTGAAAAGATATCCGAGGCTTCCAGTACAAGGGTGTCAGATGGTATGTTATCAAGGAAGATCTCTTGTACCAAGCCGTCATGCAAACGTGCTGTCTGGTACACTTTATCGCCGGATCCGGAACATCCGGACAAAATCAGAAGAGCGATGACCGCAAAGGGGAGGCTGATTGATTTCATAGTGATAATAGTTTGTACTGAGTGATAGTTGTTTAAAGAATAAATTTACAAAAAAATATAAAGTTTGCTGAGTCTTTTTTATCTCATATATTTTTCGTTCCCTTCAAAGTGCATCTCCTCTTTAATGGCATTGATGCGTTGCCAGGCGGCCACGGCGAGGGGGATGGTGGTGGTCTTTTCCGCATCCCAGGTGGCGGGGTTGATCTTGCTGCGGTCCACCACGCGCCGGTAGTAGTAGATCGCTTTCTGTTTTTCGTTGGTGTGGTAGTCGCAGATCTCCGCCATGCGGAAGAGTACCTCGTCATTTTCCGGGTCGAGGGAGAGGGCCTCGCGGTAGCTGTCGAAGGCTTTTGTCCAGTTTTTTGTGAGATAGTAGTTGTTGGCCAGTTCGCGGTAGATGGCAGCCATGAGCTTGGCGGGGGGATGGTACAGTACGAGGGCTTTCTCCAGCCAGCGGGCCGCCGTATCGTATTTATGCATGTTCTCGTAGGTGAGCCCCAGGTAGTAGGCGGTCTCGGGGAGGGTGTTGTTCTGCTTCCAGGCCCCCAGGAGCATCCTCTCGGCATCGGGCAGGCGGTCCCAACTCAGGTATATGTATCCCAGATGTTTCAGCACCAGCAGGGAGCTGTCGCCGAGGTGGAGGCACCGCCCGAAGGCACCGGCGGCGGCCCGGTAGTCTTTGCTGCGGTAGCGGGCGAAGCCGAGGGTCTCGAGGAGAGGTATCCAGGTGGTGTCGCTGCGCAGGCCCAGCAGGGCGATGTCGGCCGCCAGCTTGTAATC
>WFRO01000077.1 GCA_015486475.1 Bacteroidales bacterium | reverse complement strand
TTCTTAAGAATGAGGTTTACCATGATGAAAATATTATGAGATTAACAAAACATACTGCAAAATTATCCTTTTCTTTTGAAAAGGAAAGCAGTCCATATATCTCAAATAGCATGCCTGTTCTCTTTTCTGCCAGAATGGCGTGATCTTAGGGGGAAGCTCCCCGCCCGCCCGCCTGACCGAGCCATTCGGGCAGGGACGACCGTCCGGTCGGACGGGGATGCTCGATGCTTGAAGCTTGAAAGACGTTCGTCGTTCATCGTTCAACGATCATCCTTCCTTTTGCCTTTCCTCGTCCGCCGAAGCTCCGAAGGAGCGGCGGCGGATGCCTTCTGCCTTCTGCCTTTTGCCTTTTGCCTTCTGCCTTCTGCCTTCTGCCTTTTGCCTTATTACTTATTACTTTACAATTACATTCACTTTTCCCATCTCTCTGCCGTCCACCGTGAGTCTGCAGATGTACACGCCTGCCGGCAGGCCGGTGACGTCGAGGGTTTCGGTATAGATCCCTTCATCTTTTATGCCTGCGGTGTGCTGCAGGTGTTTTGTACCCCTGATATCGTACAGTTCGATCATCACATCCCCGCCTTCTTCCAGCTTGTAGATGACGTGGGTGGTGCTTTGTGTTACCGGGTTGGGATAGATGATCATCTTTTTCCCGTTGGATGACAGCACCTCGGCATCCTGTATGAATCCGTCGGCATCGGTGGCGGTGGACATTTCGTCATCGACCACCTGCACATAGATGCCATACACCACGAATCCGTTTTCTTTGCCGTCGTCGGCTGCGAAGACCAGGAATCCGGTGCCCGGTTTCAGGGGATGCAGGTCGATGAACCGGTATCCCAGGGCCATGTCCAGCACCTCCGGCGTGTAGTTGCCGGCGAGGATCTGCAGGTCATCGCCATCCGGATCGGTGAACAGATCGGCGGGATCGATCGTCATCAGGCCACCGTTGGGACCTGCCATGTTCAGGCGGATCGAAGCATAATCGGGGTTGAGCACCGGCGGCCTGTTCTTGTCGAGCACCTTCAGCAGGAGATGGTCCTCCACAACATTGCCGGCCGAGTCGGTAAGTGTCACCGGATAGTTGTACATGCCGGCACTGTTGTAATCCGGCAGGAAGGTCACCCGGGCGGTCTGCGGTCCTGTCCGCACGAATGCCGGTTGCAGGTACTGGTCATCCCTGTCCAGCCGGATCTCCATCTTCTCCCTCTCGGGGTCCTCGAACAGGTAGTTTACCACCAGAGTGTCCGTCTCCTGGACGAAGAGCGTGTCCTGGTAAAGATTGGGCCGGAACCTGAAGACGGGCGGTCCGTTCACATCGACCAGAATGTTGAACTGGTTGACCGGATGATCGATGTCGTTGGTGGCGGCACGTACCAGCGCTTTGTGCGATCCCTCGCCGGCCATGACAGGATCGACGGTGGCATGCACTGTCACTGACGAGTCGTGGCCGATCACGCCGTTCAGGTGGTCCAGCTCGATCCACATGTTTTTGCCCGCCGCGGTCAGCGCCCGTATCTTGTAGTTGCGCAACATATAGTTGTACTGCTGCCAGTTCCAGGGCTCATCTTTCGACCAGGACCTGTAATTAGCGGCCCAGGAACGGGAGGCGGCTTCCTCGTTGGGAGCGATATCGTAGCCGATATACTTATAGGCCGGTGGTGGCATGACCACGATGAAGAACTTCTCTCCTTCATGGAAGTTCAGCGGGAAGGCCAGCGGAAAATAGACCCACTGCTCCACCACATACTTATAGACAGGGAACTCCTGCTGATAGACCAGCTTCCCGGCCATGGGCTTGTCGCCACCCTTGTACACGCGGATGCTGATGTACTCGTCCAGCTTGCGGAAGTCGCCGTTCACCTTCACATGTGTCAGGTAGAACCCTCCTTTGGGGGCCACGAACTCATTGGCAAAGGCCAGCGTGACCTCGATCATCGGGGTCTCATAGCCGTCGGCATGATCCTTCGACTCCACATACATCGAATCCACGGTATTGGGTTGTTCGAAGAGGTACTGTCCCAGCTCATCCACGATGGAATCCGTCTCCTCGCCCTCCTCATTGTCCGGGGCCACGGCAGGGATCAGATGATATTGCAGCGGCGTCTCTCCCGCATTGTGCAGGGTGAAAGCATACTCTCCCTTTTGCGTATTGTTCAGTTGGAAATGCTGGTCGGTGGCATCCCATGAGAATTCGGGTGTGCTGACCACCCGCGCATGAATGAGGGTGGTGTCGCCGGTGAAATTACCCTGAAAGATGATCTCACCGTTCACATCCTGCTGCTCCGGCACATCCACTTCCACCTCCAGGTGGACTTTCTCCCAGGGGGCGATGACAAGGGGGGAGAAGAGGGTGCCCGTGATTGTTTTCCTGATCTCCCGGCCGCTTTGGTCGTACAGCCGGAAAGCATACAAGCCGTTCTCCTTTATCGTGGTAACCTGTGCGACATCATGGCCGGTGTTGGTGAGTACGAACTCCTTCCGTATGCTTGTGCCGGGGCTGTAGATCACCTCGTCCCACTGAAGGGTGTCGGGAGCAACGGTCACCGGGGTGCCGGTGATGTTCAGCGTGACCGGGATCGGTATGAGTGGCCTGGCATCGCTGTTGGTATGGAGGATCACGGTATCGTGGTATATCCCTGACCGGTAAACATACCGGGCTGACAGTCGCAGGGTCAGCTCCTTTGTTGTGCCGGAGGGAACGGTCTCCCGCAACGGGGGAGCGATGGCGATGGTCATGCTGTCGTGCAGGATGCCCCAGTGCAGGATCCACGAACGGGGCGTCTCAAAGGTCTCCTCCTCGTCGGGGCTTTCCAGACCGTAATTGAGGACATGGGTGTACTGCTCGATGCTTTGGTAGTGGAAAAAGATGGAACCATCCTTCACCAGCTCCAGCTGGAAATAGACATTTCCACCCGAGGTGTTGACGTCCAGCCCGCGGTAACCATCCCACAGGATGTACACGCGGTCTGTATCATTTTCGATCCATACATGGCTGTTCTCATCCCCCGGGACCAGGTTGGCGATGAAAGGTGCGATCAGGCCGGCCATGCCGTCATCTTTCCTGAACTCGGTGCCAAACTTGTCGGCCGTAGGCTTGATCACCGCCGCATAGCCGTTGCGTGAGATCCAGATGGTGTCATACAACGCTCCGTAGAAGGGGAACGGGAAGGGCAGCCGCAGCGCCAGCTGGTTGTTGAGAAAGATGTCGTGAGGGGTGCCTTTTTCCTTGATGTCCTTCCATTTGAAGAGGGCCCGTGTACTGTCACTTACCTTCCACGAATAGCCATAGGCATCGGCCGGGTTTGTTTTGGGGCCTTCTCCGTTCAGGATGTCTGGGGAGATGGCCGAAGCCAGCACAGAGTTGGTGAAGAGCATGTCCAGGTCGCTGCCGTTGTTCGTGGTCGTGATGGTGAAAGGGATCCTTACCGTATCTCCGCCTGTGATGTCCCTGACAATGTTGTCCTCAATGTTGAGGGTATAAGTGGGATCGGGGATCGAGCCGGTGAGGATCCTCACGGTTTGTGTTGCACCATTGTCGAAGGTGAGACGGGCGGTGGTGTTCACCTGTGTGGCGGTCTGCGGCCTGTAATGTACCGGCAGCAGGATACTGCCCTTTGCCGGGATGGTCAGGGGCAGCGTGTCAGGGGTGAAAAGACCGGCATGGCCAAAGGTCACGGACAGGAGCTGCCCTGCTGCAGAGCCGCTGTTCTCCACCTTCAGGTAAGCCATCTCCTCAAAACCCAGATGTGTTTCGGCGATCTCCAGCGTGTCGGCAGCGCTGTACGCCGGCATCCCTGTGAGCATGATGTCCACCGGCAGGGGCGGAGGCGGTGTGCCGGCATTGCTGTTCAGGATGAGATAGTTGACATAATGCCCTGCCGGCAGATCGTAGAGCGAAGGATCGACCTTCACATGGATCGTCCGGCTGTTGCCGCGGGTGATCACCCCGTTGCGGTCCTGCTCAATGGTGAGAAACGTGGGGTCTTTGTCAGGCACAAAACGGATCGCCATGCCGCTGTGAATGCTTTTGGTCGTATCATCATAGTCTTTGTAGAAAGCATGATCGCCATAGACCATCCCCTGGATGCCGACGGCATAGCGAAGGCCGTCGATATTTTTCAGCTCGTCCACATCCAGGAAATAGTAATCGATGGTGCCGTTGGCGTACAGGATGGTCTGGTAGCTGATCATACCGTACTGGGTGATGCTGCCGTCGGAGTTGCCCCGGGACAGTTTGACGGTGACCGTAAAAGCATACTTGTCGCCGAAAGAGTAATAATAATATTTGACGGTATGCATGGCGATCCCGTCCGTCTGAATGGGGAAAATGAAGCCTGAGGCACGCGAGTTTTCGGCGCCCTCCTCGGTATCCAGTTTCCCAAGGTCATAAATGAACCACTGGCCCCGGCTGGAGTAATAGATCTCGTTGACGCGGGCGCTGTAAAGCGGGAAACCGTTCTCCAGCCTGACCGTGTAGCGCCAGTAAGGCATCTGATCATAGCTCTCATCGGCCACGGTGGTGATATCCACGGGTTGGTCCGTGACGGGGTCGGTGGTATCGTCAGAGGTGTGGATGGTGTATCCGGGGACGACCGCGATGAAGCCGTTCTTCATCTGGGCTTCATTGTACCTGTTCAGGTCATATTCCAGCGGGGTGTTGCCGCTGCCG
>WFRO01000076.1 GCA_015486475.1 Bacteroidales bacterium | reverse complement strand
CTTTGAGGTAGTTGTCAGAGACATGATGTCCGGCGATGTCACACCACGACCACATCACCACGTTGATCTCTTCGTTTTTCGGGTCGTCGAGGTAGTTGCGGGTAGCCTGTATGAAGGCTGTCTCGTTGCGGCTCAGGTCGGACGCATCCTCTCCCGGCGCGGCATAGGAGGCCATGGCATAATCATGGAAATCCAGTTTGTTGGCTTCCGGAGCATTGTTGGTAATGGCGAAGAGGACATCATCACCGCTTTTGTAATCCGGCAGACCGAAGAGACCGTAGGAGACATGGGTGCCGTGCGAGGTGTGCTGGTAGGCAACGTGCAGTGTCGTGCGGGCCTTGTCGATGTATGTGACCGGGATGGAACGCAACACCGGTTCTTTGGCTACAGTATTGCCGGCGACGAAGGCCGTACCGGTGGAGGGATGTACATCATCCTCTTTGGAACAGGCGGTCATAAGCTGCAATCCCGCCAGGAGGGCCAGGGCAAAAAAGAGTGTTTTTGCTTTCATGAGAAAAGAGATTGGTTATGTTCAAAGGAACGTAAACATTGACAATATGTTACGCTCCATCACCGGCATTTTTGAAAAAGATGAGGAAGATCACCGGGGAAGGATGATAGACGAAGGATGATTGACGAAGGATAAACGACGAACGAGGAATAAATAACCTGGAACTTGGAACCTGGAACCTGGAACTTGAAACCTGGAACTTGAAACCTGGAACCTGAAACCTGAAACTACGCTCTCTTTTTCTTTTTGAACAGGTCGCTGGCATGTGATTCTTCGCCCCGGATGATCCGGCGAATGTTGCTGCGGTGGGTCCAGATCAGCAGGCCGGCGACGAGGATGGCGAAGATCTTAAGCGAGAGAAAAGGGGAGGGGACGATCAGCCACACCGACACGGGGAACATGGCGCCGGCGCTCATGGAACCCAGCGAGACATAGTTGAAGACGAAGACGATGATGAGAAAGGTCCCTATGCTGATGAGGGTGGCCCAGGGGGCGATGGCCAGGGCTACGCCCAGGAAGGTGGCGACACCCTTGCCTCCTTTGAAACGGGCATAGACGGGGAAGATATGCCCGATGGCGGCGGCCGTCCCCAGGATCAGTTGCTGTGTCATGAAGGCTTCGGAAGGCCCCGGCACGATGTTGGCATAAGTAGCCAGCCGCACAGAGATCCATCCCTTGAAGACATCAAAGAGAAGCACCGTTACGCCGGCTTTCCAGCCCAGCACACGGAAAGTGTTGGCAGCGCCGGCATTGCCGCTGCCATGCTCCCGGATGTCCAGATGGAAAAAGATCTTCCCCACCCAGATAGAGGATGGGATGGAGCCGATCAGATAGGCGGCCAGGATCAGAAGTCCGTAGTAGAATGCTGTCATGGCAATGATCTGTTTCTATTACAAAGTAAATATTTTTTCCGGGATATGATAAAAAAACGGACCCGCAGGTCCGTTTTTCCGTTATTCTGAGAAAAGATCAGAACAGTTTCATATTGTCGAGGACGTCCATCACCTCGCGCACTGCCTTGGCGGAGGTGTTGAGGAGGTTCCTTTCGGTATCGTCCAGTTCCACTTCGATGATCTTTTCGATCCCTTCCCTGCCCAACACTACGGGCACGCCGATGTAGATGTCCTGCAGGCCATATTCTCCTTTCAGATATGCACAGACGGGCAGCACCCTCTTCTGGTCTTTGATAATAGCTTCCACCATCTGTGCTACGGCAGCACCGGGAGCATACCATGCTGAGGTTCCGAGCAGCTTGACGATCTCGCCGCCTCCTTTTTTGGTCCTTTCCACGATGGCATCCAGCTTTTCTTTTTCCATCAGTTGAGTGACGGGGATACCGCCGATGGTGGTGTAGCGCGGCAGCGGCACCATCGAGTCGCCGTGGCCGCCCATCAGGAGGGCCTGGATGTCCTTGGGAGATAAGTTCAACTCCTGGGCGATGAAAGAACGGTAACGGGCCGTGTCCAGGATACCTGCCATACCAAAGACCTTGGAAGTGTCTTTCCCGGAAGCCAGATGGGCCGTGTAGGACATCACGTCCAGCGGGTTGGTGACGACGATGAAAATGGCATCCGGCGAGTATTTCATAACATTCTCGGTGACGGATTTTACGATGGCGGCGTTGGTGCCGATGAGATCATCGCGGCTCATCCCCGGGCTTCTCGGCTTGCCGGAAGTGATCACCACCACCTCCGAGCCGGCGGTCTTGGAATAATCGTTCGTGCTGCCGGTGATACGGGTGTCAAACAATTGGACAGGAGATGACTCCCACATGTCAAGGGCTTTCCCCTCCGACTGGTTTTCAACTACGTCAAGGATGACGACTTCGTTGACAATGTCTTTTTCAGCAATGACGTTGGCTACGGTGGCACCAACGTGACCTGCTCCGATAACTGATACTTTCATGATCTTTTACTTTTTAAAGGTTATTAAAACATATTATTCGAAATGTATTTTCATATTTTGGACCATTCCTGGGCATCAACCACGGCCATGGCTGTCACATCCACGATCTCCTGTACGGAACAGCCCATCTGCAACACATGGATCGGTTTGCCGATCCCCATCAGGATGGGGCCTATGGCTTCAGAGCCGCCGATCTCCTGCAGCATTTTATAGGCGATGTTGCCGGCGTTCAGTGAGGGGAAGATCAGGGTATTTACCTTATGATCCACCAGCTTGGAGAAGGGGAAGATCGTCTTCTGCAACTCGTCATTCAAAGCAAAGTTGGCCTGCAGCTCGCCGTCCACGATCAGATCGGGATGGTCGTGGTGCAGTATCTCCACGGCACGGCTCATCGTTTTGGGAGAATCTCCCCGCTGTGCCGAACCAAAATTGGAATAAGAGACCAGCGCTATGTGCGGCTCTATATTGAATTTGGTCACCTGGTCGGCGGTAAGCAGGGTGATATCCACCAATTCTTCCGGGGTAGGAAGGATGTTCACTGTGGTGTCGGCGAAGAAGAAAGGCCCTTTGGGGGTCATCATGATGTACATCCCTGCGATCGTGCGCAAACCGGGCTTGGTACCCACGATCTGCAGTGCCGGCCGGATGGTGTCGGCATACTTGCTCTCGTAACCTGAGATGAAAGCGTCGGCATGGCCCAGCTCGACCATCATCACGCCGAAATAGTAAGGATTGTGGATGAGACTCTCTGCCTCATCCAGGGTGATGCCTTTGCGCTGGCGTTTCTCGAACAGCACCTTGGCATATTCTTTACGTACCCTGGCTTCCAGGGAGGAGTGGGGGTTGATGATCTTCACCTTCTTCAGTTCCAGGTTGTTCTCCTCAATGATCTTTTTGATCTTCTTGTTATCCCCCAGCAGGATGGGTTTGGCGATACCTTCCAGGTAGACGATCTCGGCTGCTTTCAGCACGTTGAAATTACCGGCATCGGCAAAAACCACTTTTTTGGGTGATTTTTTGGCTTATTGGTGATGAAGCGTATGAGCTGATTGTCGTTGCCCAGGCGCTTGTTCAGCTCGTTGCGGTAAACATCCCAGTCTTTGATCTTCTTGCGGGCCACGCCGCTGTCGATGGCTGCTTTGGCTACGGCCGGCGCCACGGTGGCGATCAAACGCGGATCCAGCGGCTTGGGGATGATGTATTCCCTGCCGAAGGTAAGGTTCTTGGTGTTGTAAGCGATGTTAACCACCTCGGGTACCGGCTGCTTGGCCAGCTCGGCCAGGGCCCTGGCAGCGGCGATCTTCATCTCCTCATTGATGGCCGTGGCGCGTACATCCAGCGCCCCCCGGAAAATGAAGGGGAACCCCAGGACGTTGTTGATCTGGTTCGGGTAGTCGGAACGGCCGGTGGCGAAGATGATGTCCTTGCGGGCGGCGATGGCATCCTCATAAAGG
>WFRO01000075.1 GCA_015486475.1 Bacteroidales bacterium | reverse complement strand
CTGCTCCTGAAATCCTCCAGTGTCAGCTCTTCCTCTATGCGGCTTTTCTCACTCATGCTTTTCCTCCGGTCATTGCGGCGAATTTAATAAGAATTATTCTAAATAAGAAATTAAAGAAAGGATTATTGGAAAAATGGAATAATGCCTGCCTGCCGGTAGGCAGGGAATGATGTGGGGAGGAAGGCTTGATTTAGTATAACAACTTTAAACTTTAGCGCACTTTAGGCACTCCCAATATAGGTATTTAAATACCTATTTTATTACCTATTTTAATACCTATTTAAATAGGTAGATCCAGACTCTGATCCATGAGCCCTATGCTCTATGCTCTATGCCCTATGCTCTACGCTCTACGCATATTCACCCAGCAACCAGCACCCAGCAACCAGTACCCTGCAACCAGCACCCATCCCCAGGCCTTCCTCTCTAGCGTTCAAAAAGCCTTCTCAATATCTTCGAGGGTTGTGCCCAGCAGTTTGCGGGTGATGCTGTCGAGGGTCTCCTTGTCGCCGGAGAGGTGCCAGGTGCGGCTGATGTGGGTGACCTTTTCTCCCGGCGCCAGACGGGCTGCCGGCGAGGAGGTCTCCAGCTCGTAGAAAGGCCCCAGCTGGCCGCCGCCCTCCAACGGACCATCATTGTAAGCGTTGACCACATCCCCCGAGAAAGGATGCTCCTGAAGGCGCCACATGGAGTTGACATATTCGGTGACGCCCTCCGGCTTGTTGTACTGCACCAGGGTGAGGATGTTGTGTGCTTCGTCATAGCTGCCCAGCACATCTTTGGCCCGGTGGGGTCCCAGCCCGATCTTTCCCCGCATCTTACCGTCGGCCCGGAAAAAGAGGATACCGTCGCCAATCTTCAGCCGGTCAGGCGGGATCTTTCCAAAATACTCATCATTGACGATCCGCTCCTTAATGCCGGGATCATTACTAAAAGGTATGACGATGGTGGTGCGGTCGGAAGGGTTGAGCATCCCCAGCAGCCATATCGAAGGCATGCCGGTCTGCTCGTTCCAGGCGCTGTCGCCGCGATTGATCAGTACATTCTCCGTCTTATACCCCACCCACCGGATCCCGGCGAGCCGGTTCATCCCGGTCATTTCTTCAAGATCTTTCTCATCCAGCAACCGCACCTTACGCAGGATCTCCATCCTGAAAACCGTACCGGAATAATTTTCAATTGAGAGGGAACGGCGGAACACGGCCAGGGTATCCGAGGCTTCTGTCTGTTCGAAAGGCTCGGTATCGAAGGCAGCCGGTGTGTACCAGTGGTCGAGATCGAAAGGATCCCCTTTTCTGAAAAAGAGAGAGAACTGTCCTCCCTCCGGCCCCAGCCAGAGACGTTCCTCCCCGCCCCAGGGGTTGAAATGTTCCTGTATCTTATTCTTTTTGATAAAATCCTCGTTGACCCAGCCTATGCTCATCCCTTCCGGGCCGGCAAAAGAGGAGGTCATCACCCTCCCCTGCAGGTCGGCAGAGAGGAGCACCACGCGCCGGCCGCTTTTGTCTTTCAGGAGATGATAGTTTTTTCTTCCGTTCATCACCTCTTCCACATGTCCGAGGGTACCTTCTTTATAATGTTCTTTCATTTCTTTATCTTTTGTACGGGTGTTCCGGCAGGCGGGCAGGATCAGGAGAGCGCCTGCAGCAATGGCCAGGATGATCTCTGTTCTTTTCATCATTTGTTGAAAGCTTCTATTTGTCTTTTTATCTCGCGGATATGGTCCGGGGTGGTGCCGCAGCAGCCGCCGATCACCTCCACCCCCAGGTCGAGCAATTGCGGTACGAAGGAGCCGGTCACTTCGGGCGATTCGTCAAAAACGGTCGTATCGCCATGGATGTGTGGTTCGCCGGCGTTGGCCTGTATGAGAAGGGGCATCTCCGGGTCGGTCTCTTTCATCTCGCGGGCGATGGGCACCATCTGTTCGATGCCGTGGCCGCAGTTGGCCCCCACCATGTCGGCACCGGCCTCCTTCATGGCCCGCACCACATCTGCCGGCGCATGACCCATCATGGTGCGGTACTCGCCCATACCGGTCCTGTCGAAGGTGAACGAGCAGATCGCCGGCAGGGAAGTGTTCTCCCGCACAGCTTTGAGGGCTATTTTTGCCTCTTCGATATCCATCATCGTCTCTATCATGGCCACGTCGGCGCCGCCGGCCTCGAGGCCGCGGGCCTGTTCGGCAAAGGCCTCATACATCTCCTCCGGCGTCACCTCCCCCATCATCAGGATCTTGCCCGTGGGCCCCATGGAACCCATGACGATCCCTTCATCACCGATAGCCTCACGTGAGATCTCCGCAGCGATCCTGTTCACCTCAAAAGTGCGGTCGTCGAGACCACACTCTTTCAGCTTGATCCTGCTGCCGCCGAAACTGTTGGTCTCCACCATATCGGAACCTGCCTCGGCATATCCTTTGGCCACGGAAAAAACAATATCCCTGTGCGTAAGGTTCCAGCGCTCGGGACATTCCCCGGCGCCCAGCCCTTTGGCCTGCAGCATGGTCCCCCAGGCCCCGTCGGAGAGAAGGACTGACTTTTTTTTCAGTTGTTCGATAAATTTATTCATGCGTTACGGTTTTCTGATCCCCAAATTTATCAAAATTCGGTTAGCTTTGCATTCTACGGGATACAGAAAGATCATTTTATGGAAAGCACACTCACGGAAGAAGGCATCATCAATTACATAGAGACCGCTGTCGAGGCCCTCATCTTTGACATGGACGGCACGCTCACCGACTCCAACCCTGCTCATCTGAAGGCGTGGACGCGGGCCTGTCACCGTTTCGGCATGGAATATCCCCGGGAGAAGTTTTACTATTATGCGGGTCTCTCTTCCCTGAAGATCGCCGAAGACCTGGTGCTGCAGAGCGGAAAGAGCGGCATCGTTGATCCGGCTGAGCTCTCCGCCGTGAAGGAAGAAGAATTCCTCAAGGTGGAAGATATGGTACGGCCGGTCCCGCAGGTGCTTTCGCTGGTGAAGTATTTTTATGGACGTCTCCCTCTTGCCGTGGGCACGGGACGGCGCCGCACCTCGTCGTTCAGCACCCTGAAGCACCTGGATCTTTTGAAATATTTCGATGTGGTGATCACCTCCGATGATGTAAAAGAGCACAAGCCGGCACCGGACACTTTCCTGGAATGTGCCCGCCGGATGGATATCCGGCCGGAAGACTGTCTGGTCTTTGAAGATGCCGAACGGGGGCTGGAGGCTGCCCGCCGCGCCGGCATGCAGGTGGTGGATGTGCGCATCTGGCTGCCTCCCATGGATCTGTCCTGATCAGACATCCCCTGATTTTATCTTCTCAAAAAATCTGAAAAGATCACACAAACGTTTGTCTGAAAACTTCTTTTGGTTTATTTTTGATCCTCTTCACATCTGTGATCAATCTTTGCCATGAAGCGAACCGGGAAATCTGTCAGGCGCACTATCATCCTCATGATCGTTCTTGCGGCATCACTGCCGGCCCTGACCTCCTGCGGTCTCCACCGGCAGCGCAAGGTGCTCAAGCTGGCCCACAGCCTGCCGGTAGATCATCCTGTCCACAAGGCGATGGTCTATATGGCGCACCGTCTTGATTCCCTGTCCGGCGGACGTCTGACGCTGCAAATCTATCCCAGCGGCCAACTGGGCTCGGAGCAGCAGTGTGTCGAGCTGGTACAGATAGGCAGCCTGGCCATGACGAAGGTATCTGCAGCGGTGATGGAG
>WFRO01000074.1 GCA_015486475.1 Bacteroidales bacterium | reverse complement strand
GTGTAATAGCGGGCTATGGTAAGCCGTATCATGCTGTAATCGGGTAGGTAGAACGGTTTCTGTACCAGTCCTTTTCCAAAAGTCCTCCGTCCTATAACCAAGCCTCTGTCCCAGTCCTGGACAGCTCCGGAAAAAATCTCACTGGCCGAGGCTGTGCCCTCGTTTACCAGAACGACCAGACGCACCTTCTGCAAGCGTCCTCCTCCGGTGGTATAAAAATCCTCCCTTTTCAGATGATCCCCCTTCATGTAAACGATCAGCTTATCCGCCTGCATGAACTCATCCACCAGATCGGTAGCCGAGGTGAGTACGCCTCCCCCGTTGTCCCGCAGATCCAGGATGAGGCCATCCATTCCATCCAGCGGCAGCTGATCCAGGGCCTTGTGTACTTCGTCCATGGTCTTAGCCGAGAAACGGTTGATCTTTATATATCCCACATGCTCTGCCGGCATGTAGGAAGCATCCAGACTGAAAATAGGAATCTTATCACGGGTGATGGTAAAATGCAGGAACTCTTTCACATTCCTCCGTTTCACATCTACATCCACTTTTGTTCCCGCAGGTCCCATCAGTTTCTTACGCACGGTCGAGGTAGTGATACCTATCCCCGCCACATTCTTCCCGTCGATACGGACAATACGGTCACCGGCGCGTATCCCTGCTTTCTCTGAAGGGCCTCCGCTGATCGGGGAGATAACGATGATGGTGTCGTTGAGGACGTTGAAATATATTCCCACCCCTTCAAAATCCCCCAGCAGGGGCTGGTTCATCTCTTTCACCTCATCCTTGGTGATATATACAGAATGGGGATCCAATTCTCTGAGCACCTGCCGTATCGCCTCATCGGTCAGTTTGGATTCGTTGACCGTATCCACATAATAGTTGGAGATCAGGTCGATCAGTTTGAACAGTTTGAAAGCCTGCTCATTCAGGATCTGTGCTCCCGACGGGGGCACGGACAGTGCCCAGAAAGACAGAAAGACAATTAAAAGCCTGTTAAATGTTTTCATAATGTTTTTTCTAAATAGCTATTCCCATTCTATCGTGGCGGGGGGTTTGGAACTGATATCATATACCACCCGGTTAATGCCTTTTACCTTATTTATAATGTCTGAAGATACGCGTGCCAGGAAGTCATACGGCAGGTGGGACCAGTCAGCGGTCATGCCATCGGTAGAGTTGACCGCACGCAGCACGACCACATGTTCATAGGTGCGCTCATCGCCCATGACCCCCACCGATTGCACGGGGAGAAGGATGACAGCCGCCTGCCATACTTTATCGTACAGGCCTTCCCGTTTCAGGCCGGAGATAAAGATATCATCGGCTTCCTGCACGATCTTCACCTTCTCGCTCGTAATCGCTCCCAGGATCCGGATAGCCAGGCCCGGACCTGGAAAAGGATGTCTTCCCAGGATGGCCGGGTCGATGCCCAGGGCCTCGCCCACACGCCTTACCTCATCTTTGAAAAGAAGACGGAGAGGTTCCACCACCTGCAGGTGCATCTTCTCTGGCAGGCCTCCCACATTGTGGTGAGACTTGATGGTGGCCGAAGGACCGTTGACCGACACCGATTCGATCACATCCGGATAAATGGTGCCCTGAGCCAGCCATTTCACATCCCGGATCTTGTGGGCTTCCTCATCGAAGACATCTATAAAAGCCTTTCCTATGATCTTTCTCTTTTTCTCAGGATCAGTAACCCCCTCTAAAGCATCCAGGAAACGGCCGGAAGCATCCACACCTATGACATTCAATCCCATGTGGCGGTAGGAATGTAATACCTGGTCGTATTCATTCTTTCTGAGCAGACCATTGTTGACAAAGATACAGGTAAGGTTACGGCCTACGGCCCTGTGGGGCAACACCGCCGCAACACTGGAGTCAACGCCTCCCGACAAACCGAGCAACACCTTGTCCTCCCCAATCTTTGCCTGCAGCTCTTTCACGGTGGTCTCTATGAAAGAAGCAGGCGTCCAGTCACGGGTCACACCACATACCCCCACGGCAAAGTTTTCCAGGATCTTTTTCCCTTCGGTAGTGTGATAAACTTCCGGGTGGAACTGGATGCCGTAAGTCTCCTCTCCTTCGATCTTATAGGCACCGATCTTC
>WFRO01000073.1 GCA_015486475.1 Bacteroidales bacterium | reverse complement strand
GATGCGGTAGTGGCGTATGGCTGCCTCGTATTGCCGGTGGCGGTAGCAGGCCCGGGCCAGGCCGGTGCGGGCGGCCAGGTTGGCGGGGTCACGGCGCAGGGCCTCGCCATACCAGCGGATGGCGTCGGCATCGTGACCTTCGAGGTAGGTGGTCTGCCCCAGGGCCAGGAGGACAGGCATTGTATCGGGAGCGATGTGCCGGGCCCGGAGGAAAGCCTGCTCCGCCCGTTCATATTGCAACAGCGCGAGACGGGCCTGCCCCTGCAGGTACCACAGGGAGACATCTGTGCTGTCGGTGGCCAGGGCCCACTGCACCCGGGCAGCGGCCTCCCCGTACCGTCCGGCGAGGAAAAGCTTATAGATCTCCGCTGCCGGGACTTGCGCGGAGCAGGGGACCAGTCCCGATAGGATAAAGAATAAAAGAAAAACTGCGATCAGAGAACGGGGGTGCCCTGGTGTGTGACACCCCCGTCCGCCCAACTTACGGCTTCTGATCTGGGTTGGGTTTGTCATAACAGAAAGATAGATCAGTTAACTTGCCATGGAATGCCGGAACCCCTGACTTATACCCACAAACCACGAACCACGAACCACGAATCCCGAAAGTGTCGAAATGCCGCAAGCGAGCACACTCGAAAATAAAATTTTCGGTGTCTTTGATTTCGTAACAATTTCGAGCCTGTCTGCCGCCCGCCTGCCTGAACCACGAACTACTAACCACGAACTACTAACTACGAACTACTAACTACGAACTACTAACTACTAACTATTTCCCCGCCGGTTTTGGAGGGGTTTTGCTGTCATCCGTCTTTTTGTAAGTGGTGATGAAGATCACGCCGTCGCTGCCGGGGCCGTATTTCTCAATGTCGGCTTTGTCGGTGGATACGTTTACACGGGCTATACGGGAGGCATCGATCTTTTTGATCTCCTCTGCAGAAAGCACTTTTCCGTCCAGAACATAGACCACATTTTTTCCTTCGGTGTTTTTCAACTTTTCCCGGGCAGGCATGGGGTGATCCAGGACAAAGACGATCGGGATCTTCTCCTGTATCCGGACACGATAGCCGCGTTGCATGCCTGGTTCCCATTTGGGGGAGGAGCGGACCACACGCACCGCCTCAGAGTCGAGCGCGGCATAAGCCTTCAGATCGGCCTGTGAAGCTTTTCCGGGATTGTTGAGCATATAGGTGTAGGGACTTTGGTCCACTTTTACATTACTTACCGAACCGTCTGTGCCAACGATGAAGCTGACGATCACGCGGCCGCTGGCCCCTTTTTCCGCTGCTTGTTCCGGGTATCTCAATTCTTGTGCAACCCAGTCCTTAAATTTATTGATGTTTCCGCCCTGAAACTTCGGCATTTTTTCGACAATGAAGAAAATCTCTTCCTCCTTACTTGCAGTCGTATTGGCCGTGCTGTCGGTCTCGTCCCCTTTCAGGAAAACGATGGGGATGGTATAGGCTACGGCCACTTTTTTCCCACGCTGTTTTCCGGGGGTCCATTTGGGGCTGGCGCTGATCACGCGTACCGCCTCGGCGTCCAGCAACGGGTCCACGCCCCGGGCTACACTGACCTTATCCACCGAGCCGTCGGGTTCGACCACAAAGCGGACGAAGACTTTGCCGTGGATGCCTTTTTTTTCAGCTTCAGGAGGATATTTTATTTGTTGGGCGACCCACTCCCTGAACTTGTTGATATCGCCTCCCTGGAACTTCGGCATCTCCTCGACAATGAAAAAGATCACTTCATTGGTGTCCTGTGGTTGGGCCTGAGGTATGTCTTCGAGAATAAGCTCATCGGTAGTGTCAGGTACTTGTGCTTGGGGAACTAAAGGAGTGTTACTAGTTGTCGCAGAGAATGCCTTTTTCACCTGCTGCAGATTCTCCGGCGCCCGGGTGAAGGAGAAACTGACCACCAGGAGGGCGGCTACCGGCAAAAGCAGGAGGGATTTTATCAGGGTGATATTCCTGGATCTCTGTTTTGCGATCATGAGGATACGTTTTTTGATGAAGGAACGGTTGATGAGGTTATGTACCACGGGGAAAAAGTTGTGCCCGAAAGCCTGGCTGAGGATCAGGCGCTGGTAGTTCAGGCGGTTGCCGCCGTGGCGCAGGACGGCCTGGTCGGCCTCATACTCATGCAACTCGTGCAGGGAGTACTTGTACAACCAGACAAAGGGGTTGAACCACTGGAGGATGCAGACCAGCTCCAGCAGGATGATGTCGAGGGTGTGCAGCCGTCGCACGTGCTCCCACTCGTGCAGGAGGACGGAGCGTAACTCCTCACCCTTCAGATGCTCCGTATTGATGAAGATCAGCGTGAAGAAAGAGAAAGGAGCGATCTCCTTATCCATGGGTACGATGCGGTATCCCTCGAAATCGCGGATACCGTATTTCCGCACCAGCGACAGTACCTGGCCGATCTGGACCAGAAACCTGGCGAGGAAGAAAAGCACTCCCAACAGATAGATACCCCACAGCACCTTCCCGGCGGAGAGCTGTATGCCGGCACTCCCGGCCAGGGTGGAAGGACGTACGATGACTCCGTCCACCAGGTAACGGTCGAGAGCATAATAGACCGTACCCGGTTGCGGTGAGGTGTGCAGGGTGATCCGCACGAAAGGGATCATGATGGCCAGCAGCAGGGAGCCGAACAGAAGGGTGCGGTTGAGGGAGAACCAGGTCTCCTTCCGCAACAGGGCCCAGTAAAAGAGGTAAAAGACCGCGATACTGATGCCCGACTGGTATAAAAAGGTGCCGAAACTATCCATTTTTCTGCTGTTTTTCAATTTCTTCCTGCATGATGCGCATG
>WFRO01000072.1 GCA_015486475.1 Bacteroidales bacterium | reverse complement strand
GATCTTTGCCTTGTTGGCCTTGAAATTGCCGATATGATAGTTCAGTTGAGCCAGTGTGATCTTCATAGGGGCGCGTTTAAAAGATGATCCCTATTTTCAGGGCCAGGGTGTTAAAGGCCAGCTTGTCCTCCGGCTTCCCGGCAGCATCCGAGGTGATGTCCAGCAGACCCCGCATGTAGGTAAGACCGCCGGTGAGGGCTGTGGTCCCTCCGATAGAATACTCAAATCCCATCTCCACATAAAACCCCAGATTGAAGAAATTGATATCATCCTTACAGGTCTCTTTTCCGTCAAAATAGGCGGGGACACCGGCGCGGGGGGTCAGGTTGAAGAGAAGGCTCATACCCGGCTCGAAGTAATACCGCATATATCCGAAAGATATCGTATGCAGACGCAGTCCCAGCGGCACGCTGAGGTAGTTGATGCTGTAAACGATGCGGGTGTCGCCCGGGATATCCATGGGGTCCTTCAGCATGAGCGTGACCGAGTCGGAATAGGATATTTTCCCTCCCGTATGCATGTAAAAGAGACCGGTGGAGAAAGCATAGTTTTTCTGAAAGAAGAAAGTGAATTTCATGCCGGCATCATAGCCGAAGGTGCCTCCACGGGTCTGCACGTCCCTGGGGTTGTCGGTCTGGAACCAGGTGTAGCCGGGGGTCAGGTTCAGCATGACCCGCACCTTCTGGTAGTCCTGGGCCCGCCCCGGTGTCAGGGCTGTCAGGGACAGAAGGAGCACAAGGGTCAGAAACCGGCCGGGGGACAAGATGGATCGTTGCATCTCAATGGTATTATCGGTTAGAGGAAAGCGGGAAACATTTGCAAATATACGCAAAACCTTCTTCTGTTATCCGGCCCACCCTTCCCGGTCGAGGTTGCGGTACTGGATGGCTTCGGCGAGATGGTGGTTCATGATCTTGCCACTTCCTTCCAGATCGGCGATGGTGCGCGACACCTTAAGGATGCGGTCGTAGGCGCGTGCCGAGAGACCGCGTGTTTCCATGGCATTCTGCAGCAGCTTCTTGCCTGTTTCGTCGATGGCACAGAAGGTCTCGATCATCTTGCGCGACATCTGGGCATTGCTGTAGATGCCGGGATATCTGGCAAAGCGCTCAGCCTGTACCTGCCGGGCCCTGACGACCCTTTCGCGTATCTGTGCACTGCTCTCGGCCGGGCGTGTGGCGGCCAGCTTCTCAAACTCCACCGGGATCACCTCGATGTGGATGTCGATGCGGTCGAGCAGGGGGCCGGAGATCTTGTGGAGGTATTTCTGGATCATTCCCGGTGTACAGACACAGGTCTTGGTAGGATGGTTATAGTAGCCGCAGGGGCAGGGGTTCATGGCGGCGATGAGCATGAAGCTGGCCGGGTACTCCACGGTGAAACGGGCCCGGGAGATGGTGATCATCCGCTCTTCGAGGGGTTGGCGCAGCACCTCCAGCACCGATCTTTTGAACTCGGGCAACTCGTCGAGGAAGAGTACGCCGTTGTGTGCCAGGGAGATCTCCCCGGGCTGGGGGTAGGTGCCCCCGCCGACCAGGGCCACGTCGGAGATCGTGTGATGGGGGCTCCGGAAAGGACGCCGTGTCATCAGGGCCGTCTCCTCGCCGATCTTGCCGGCGACGGAGTGTATCTTGGTGGTCTCGATGGCTTCGTCAAGGGTGAGGGGTGGCAGGATGGTGGGCAGGCGTTTGGCGAGCATCGTCTTGCCCGCACCGGGAGAACCTACCATCACGACATTATGGCCGCCGGCCGCCGCCACCTCCAGGGCCCTTTTCACCGACTCCTGGCCCCGCACGTCGGCGAAGTCGAAAGGATAACGGTTCATCCGGGAGAGGAAGATCTCCTGCACATCCACTACTGTTTCCTCCAGGTTTCCTTTGCCGCCCACGAAATCCACTACCTGCTGCAGGTTGTCGGCACCGAACACTTTGAGTCCTTCCACGACGGCTGCCTCGCGGGCGTTCTTCCGCGGCAGGATGATGCCTTCGAAGCCGTCATCCCGCGCGCGCAGGGCGATGGGCAAAGCTCCCTTGATCGGCTGCAGACCGCCGTCGAGGGAGAGCTCTCCCATGATCATGTATCTCTCCAGATCACCCGCCCTGATCTGCTCGCTGGCAGCCAGAATGCCCAGGGCAATGGTCAGGTCGTAAAGCGAGCCCTCTTTCCGCACATCGGCCGGCGCCATGTTGACGGTGACCTGCCTGCCCGGCCACCGGTACCCGTTGCTGCGGAAAGCCGACTCTATGCGGTGCTGACTCTCCTTGACCGCATTGTCGGGAAGACCTACCAGAAAAAAACGAACCCCCGTGGATACATTGACCTCCACGGTCACGGTCATCCCTGTGATGCCGTGGACTGCACAACCGTATGTTTTGACAAGCATGGAAAAAAATTGAGTAGTGAAAACCGGAAAAAAACTGTATGAAAAGCAGGAGGACAGCTAAATCTTAGTATCCGGATGCTTTATCAGGTATAAATATAAAAAAATCAGAAAAATTTACCAAGGTGACGGATGTTTTGTTAAAATCCATTAGTTTTAAGGGGAAAAGAATAACCCATGCAGCAAAAAAACATCCGGAAAAAGCTGTACGAGATCATCTTTGAGGCGGATACGCCTGCCGGTAAAGCGTTCGATGTCATTCTGCTGGTGCTCATTGTGGTGAGCATCCTTGCAGTCATCCTGGAGAGCGTGCCGGCATACGATGCGCGTTACGGACACATCTTCTCCGTCATTGAGTGGGTCATTACCTTTTTCTTCACGGCAGAATACCTGCTGCGTATCTGGGTGGTGGACAAACCTTCGAAGTATATCTTCAGCTTTTACGGCATCATCGATCTGCTGTCTGTCCTGCCGAGCTATATCGGTCTTTTTGTCGGGGGAGCGCATGGACTGATGATCATCCGGGCGCTGCGGTTGTTGCGTATCTTCCGTTTGTTCAAGCTCAGCCGTTATATCAGCGAGGCGAACATGCTGATGCTGGCTATGAAGAACAGCCGGGAGAAGATCAGCGTTTTCCTGATGACGGTGGTGATGCTGGTCATTGTGCTGGGGACGCTCATGTACATGGTCGAAGGGGAGCAGAACGGTTTCACCAGCATCCCCCGGGGGATCTACTGGGCCATTGTCACGCTCACCACCGTGGGTTATGGCGACATCGCCCCGGCGACGGCCCTGGGACAGTTCATTGCCAGCCTGGTGATGATCCTGGGGTATGGCATCATCGCCGTGCCTACAGGCATCGTGACGGTGGAATATTCCAGGGTCAGGAAAAACAAGGAGGTCACCACACAGGTGTGTCCTGTCTGTCTGCGGGAGGGCCATGATGTGGATGCGGAATACTGTAAATATTGCGGGGCAAAGCTCAATCCTGACAAATAGCTTCCTTACAGAAGATTCTCATCGGCGAAGCTGAAATAGCTCCCTTCTCCTATGATGATATGATCGAGCAGACGGAGGTCCATGATCTCTGCTGCACGGGCGATCTTTTGGGTGATCTCTTTGTCCGCCTCGCTGGGTTGTAGGGTGCCCGAAGGGTGGTTGTGGCAGATGATCAGGGAAGAGGCCGTATTCTCCAGGGCATCTTTCAGGATCAGCCGGATGTCGATGACAGTGCCGGCGATGCCGCCGCGGCTGGTCTGTTTGGAGGCCAGGATGCGGTTGGAACGGCTCAGGTACAGCACCCAGAACTCTTCGTGCGACAGATCGCCTATAAAAGGATGAAAGAAATCAAACACATCGCGGCTGGTGGTGATCTGTTTTTTCCTGCGTACCTCTTCCAGCTTCCTGCGACGGCCCAGCTCCATGGCTGCGACGATGGCAATGGCCCGGGCTTCGCCGATGCCTTTGAATTTCTTCAGGTCGTGGACGCTCAGACGGGACAGATCGTTGAGGTTGTTGCCTGTGCTGCTCAGGATGTGCTTGGCCAGATCGACAGCGGAGGCTTCCCGCGTGCCCGAACCGATCAGGATGGCGATGAGCTCGGCATCGCTCAGGCTCCGGAGCCCTTTGGACAGCAGTTTTTCGCGGGGTCTGTCTTCCACAGCCCATTGCTTGATGCTCAGTTTTTCGTATTCAGCCATGGCAGCGGTGGTGAAAGAAGATCCAAAATAATGAAAACCTCACATTTAAGCAAAAAAAAACCTCCGCAGGGAGGTTTTGATAAGAATGAAATATATAGAGTTGATATAGTTACAGGCTGTTCACATGATGTGCCAGCTTGGCCTTCAGGTTCGAAGCCTTGTTCTTGTGGATGATGTGGCGCTTGGCCAGCTTATCCACCATCGAGGCTACTTTGGGATAAAGATCGGCAGCCTCCTGCTTGTCGGTCGTTTTCCTGAGTGTCTTGATCGCATTACGCGTGGTCCTGGCATAATAACGGTTGTGCAGCCTTCTTTTTTCGGCCTGCCGGATCCTTTTCAGTGCTGATAAATGATGTGCCATAATTTTGTTTCTGCTTCTCTTTCAATAGTTAAACCAACTTTTGTAGCCCGTAGGGGAATCGAACCCCTGTTACCAGGATGAAAACCTGGCGTCCTAACCCCTAGACGAACGGGCCAAATTGGAGTGCAAAGGTAAAAATAATTTTTATTTTCCAAATATTTTTTTCAAAAACGGGACCCTTGCAGGCATCCCGGCATATCCGTCCAAAATTTTCAATAAGTTTTTAACAAGTTTCCGATTGCCTGTTTGATTTTGTACCTTTAAAAACGATTGTCCCGGGTTTTCCGGGCATTTTAATCATCTAATATTCAGAGAGTCAGGGAATGGAGCAGTTCACGCATTTACATTTGCACACCCAGTATTCCATCCTGGACGGCCTGTGCCGTATCCCGGATCTTCTGGAGCGGGCACAAGAGGATGGTATGGAAGCGATGGCCATCACAGACCATGGAAATCTGTTCGGAGCAAAAGCTTTTCATGATCAGTGTACCCGTGCCGGGATAAAACCCATCCTGGGATGTGAGATGTATGTGGCAGCGGGCAGCCGTTTTGACCGGTCGGATAAAACGGACCGGGGTGGTTTTCATCTGATCCTGCTGGCGAAGAACCTGACGGGATATAAAAACCTGATCCGTCTGGTGTCCCTGGCCTGGATCGAGGGATTTTATTATAAGCCGCGCGTTGACAGGGAATTGCTGGAGCAGTACCACGAAGGGCTCATCGCTTCGACGGCTTGTCTGGGAGGTGAAGTGCCGCGGGCCGTTATCTCAGGCGGCAAGGAAGCGGCACTGGAAGTGATCGGCTGGTACCGGAAACTGTTCGGAGATGATTTTTATCTGGAGATGCAACGTCACCGCTCGGGAGATCCTGAGGTGGATAAAGATGTGTTCGAACGGCAACAGAAAGTGAACGAGGTGTTCAGGGAGATCTCCCGCGAGACCGGGATCAAACTGATCGCCACCAACGACGTGCATTTTACCCGGGAGGAGGATGCCGAGGCACACGACCATCTGATCTGTATCAACACCGGTAAAGACCTGGACGACCCCAAAAGGATGAGGTACACAGGGCAGGAATGGTTCAAGACCCGCGCCGAGATGGCCGCTATTTTTGCAGATATGCCGGAAGCGCTCCGCAATACCCAGGAGATCGTGGAAAAGGTGGAGGTATACGAGCTGAACCACCCGCCCATCATGCCGCGCTTCCCCCTGCCTGAAGGCTTTACCGACGATAATGAATATCTGCGCCACATTACCTATGAGGGAGCAAAAAAAAGATACGGTGAGATCACGGAAGAGCTGAAAGAACGGATCGACTATGAGCTGTCGGTGATCAAGAAAATGGGATATCCCGGGTATTTCCTGATCGTACAGGATTTTCTGAATGAAGCCCGGCGCATGGGGGTGTCCGTAGGCCCCGGCAGGGGCTCGGCGGCAGGGTCGGTGGTGGCCTACAGCACCGGCATTACGGATATCGATCCGATCCATTACAATCTTCTTTTCGAGCGGTTCCTGAACCCCGACAGGATCTCACTGCCTGATATCGATATTGACTTTGACGAGGAGGGCCGTGAGCGGGTGTTGAAATATGTGGTGGAGAAGTATGGCAAGAACCGGGTGGCACATATCATCACTTTCGGCACCATGGCTGCCAAGATGGCCATCCGCGATGTGGCCCGTGTTGAGAAACTGCCGCTCTCCGATGCCGATTATCTGGCCAAGCTGGTGCCTGACAGTCCCGGCACCACGCTGAAGAAAGCTTTTGAGGAGGTGCCCGAGCTGGCGCAGGCCCGTACCTCGGACAATGAGCTGATCGCCCGCACCCTGCGTTTTGCCGAGGTGCTGGAGGGAGCCATCCGCCACCGGGGCCTGCATGCCTGCGGGATCATCATAGGCCGGGATGATCTTATCGAACACATCCCCCTTCTCTCTTCCAAAGAGACCGATCTGCTCATCACCCAGTTCGACGGGGATTATGTCGAGTCGGTGGGGATGCTGAAGATGGACTTTCTGGGACTGAAGACCCTCTCCATCATCCAGGATGCTTTGCGGATCATCCGCGAGTCACGGGGGGATGAGGTGGACATTGAGCACATCCCCCTGGATGACCAGAAAGTATATGATCTTTATACGCGGGGTGAAACCACCGGCCTTTTCCAGTTCGAATCGGAGGGGATGAAGAAATTCCTCCGGGAGCTCAAACCCAACCGTTTTGAGGATCTCATCGCCATGAACGCCCTCTACCGGCCGGGACCGATGGACTATCTGCCGCAGTTCATTGCCCGGAAGCACGGGAAGGAGAAGATCCTGTATGACCTGCCGGTGATGGAGAAATACCTGAAAGAGACGTATGGCATTACAGTTTACCAGGAGCAGGTGATGCTTCTCTCCCAGGAGCTGGCCGGCTTCACGGGAGGACAGGCCGATTCGCTGCGGAAAGCCATGGGGAAGAAGCAGAAGAAGGTGATGGAGAAACTGTACGAACAGTTTGTTGAGGGAGCGAAGGCCAGGGGTTATGAAGAAAAGATCATCCTGAAGATCTGGCACGACTGGGAGGCCTTTGCCAAATATGCCTTCAACAAATCACACGCCACCAGCTATGCCTATGTCTCCTACCAGACCGCTTATCTGAAAGCCTATTACCCGCAGGAGTTCATGGCGGCCGTGCTGAGCCGCAACATCAGCGACATCAAAAAGATCACCAAGATGATCAACGAGGTGCGGCGTATGGGCATCGAGGTGCTCGGCCCTGACGTGAACGAGAGCGATGTGATGTTCACGGTCAACAAAGAGGGGAACATACGCTTTGGCCTGAAAGGCATTAAAGGAGTGGGGGATGCAGCGGCCATGAACATCATCGGGGAACGGAAAAAGAACGGACCCTACAAGGATGTCTATGATCTTGTGACCAGGATCAATCTTTTTACCGTCAACAAAAAGAACCTGGAGGCCCTGGCCATAGCAGGCGCCCTCGACAATATCGACCGTTTCAAACGCAGCCAGTACATCATCGCCAACGGGGAGGGCGGTACTTTCATCGACCATCTGATCCGGTATGGGAACCGGGTGAAAGAGGAGAAAAACAGTATCCAGGGGTCCCTTTTCGGTGATATGACACAGGGACAGATACAAAAGCCCCTCCCGCCGGATGCCGAGGACTGGTCGAGGCTGGAGAAGCTCACCCGTGAGAAGGATCTTATCGGTATCTACCTCTCCGCCCATCCGCTGGATGAATACCGCCTGGAGACAGAGCATTTCTGCAATGCGACGATCACCGATCTGGACAACCTGGATAAACTGCTCGGGAAAGAGCTTACCCTGGCCGGCATTGTGACCGCTGCCAACGAGGCGATGACCAAGAACGGTAATCCCTATGGCAGCATGACCCTGCAGGACTATACGGGATCCAGGAGATTCATGCTCTTCAGATCGGATTACGTGGAGTTCAAAAAATATTTCCAGACAGGATATTCCCTGCTGGTCAGGGGGAAAGTGCAGCGAAACAAGTACCGGAACAATGAGCCGGAATTCCGCATACAATCGATACAACTCCTCTCGGAAGTGCGTGAGAAACTGGTAAAATCGGTTACCATACAGATGCCCCTGGAAAGCGTGAAAAGCGATCTGCTGGAGGATATCAAAAAACGTATCGATCCCCGGGGAAAGACCCAGCTGAAGTTCTCGGTCTATATACCGGAGGAGAAGATCGCTGTGAACATGTTCTCCCGCTCCATCCGGGTCAATCTGACCCCTGACCTTATTGACCTCCTGAAGAAGAGTGCATTGCCGGAGGTGAAGATAAATTGATCAGGGGGGCAAAAAGCGTTTCAAGGGAAAGAGAAAATGAATATATTTGCACACCCGTTTTGAAAAATATGGAACAATAAAAAAATACAGATCATGGATGTAACTGAAGCTAATTTCGAGGAAGAAGTGTTGCAATCGCAGGTGCCTGTTATGGTTGACCTGTGGGCTGAATGGTGTGGACCGTGCCGCCTGGTGGGGCCGATCATTGATGAGATAGGTGCAGAGCTGGATGGTAAAGTGAAGGCCGTAAAGCTGGATGTGGACAGTAATCCCAACATTGCCGTGAAATATGGTATCCGCAATATCCCCACGGTATTGTTCTTTAAGAACGGAGAGGTTGTGTCCAAACAGGTGGGTGCCGTACCCAAAAGTGTTTTCATGGACAAACTCAAGCCTTTGCTTGATTAATGCTTCCCATGTGCTTTTAAAAACAGTATCGGTTTTTTGTGCTTCCAGCAACCATGTCCCTGCAACATACCTCCGGGAAGCGGAGCAGCTGGGCCATCTCCTGGCGGAGGAAGGCATTGCCGTCTGGTTTGGCGGGGGTGATTTCGGCCTGATGGGTTATCTGGCACGGGGTGTGATGGACGCAGGAGGGAAGATCACAGGGGTCATCCCTGAGTTCATGGTAAGGAACGGATGGGCACACCCTGAGGTGGAACAGTTTGTGGTGAAGGACATGGCTGAGCGCAAACGCAAACTGATACGTGAGAGTGACGGCATCGTTGCCCTGCCGGGAGGCGCCGGCACGCTTGAGGAACTGAGCGAAGCGCTCGTGTCCAAACAGCTGGGCTTCATCAGCTCTCCCGTGGTCATACTCAACAGCGAAGGATTTTATGACGGGCTGCTTTCTTTCTTTGACCGGATGATCGGGGAACAGTTCATGCGGCCTATGCACCGCCGGATGTGGAGCGTGGTGGATCATGCCGGCGAGGTACTACAGGCCCTCCGCGAGGCTCCCTCCTGGGATACCGGGGATGCCGGCATGGCCAAGATCGGCTGAAGAATTCTCAATAGCGGGTGCCGATGATCAGGATATCATCGATCTGCTCTTCGCGTCCCATCCAGGCGACAAGCGTCTCTTCCAGGGCTCTCTTCTGCTCATTGCCGCTGAGGTCGTGTATCTTCAGGAACAACTGCTTCAGCTGTCTGCTCTTGAACTTCTTTCCTTCCGGCCCGCCAAACTGATCGGCGTAACCATCTGAGAAGATATAGGTCATGTCCCCCTCTTTCATCTCCAGCACATGGTTGGTGAATTTCCTGCCTGTATCCACCGATAGCATGCCGATGGAAAAGCGGTCGGCTTTTATTTCCAGCAGCTCTCCCTGGCGGATGAGGTAGAGGGGGTTGTTGGACCCGGCATACTGCAGGGTCCGGGTCTCCGTGTCATAGACCAGCAGGGCCAGGTCCATGCCATCCTTCACATCCCGGTCTTTCGACTGTACATGCAGGGTCTTGTAAACTTCCTCGTTGAGCTGGTCGAGGATGGCGGCGGCTTCGGTGATATTACGCTCATTGACGATCTTGTTCAGCGAGTTGTAGCCGATAAAGGACATGAAAGCCCCCGGCACCCCGTGGCCTGTGCAGTCGACAGCCGCAATGAACCGTTTGGTCCCCAGTGTGTTCATCCAGAAGAAATCGCCACTGACAATATCCTTGGGCCTGAAATAGACAAAAGTGTCGGGGAAGAGATCTGCCGGAGGCAGAATGGCATTCTGGATCCTTTTGGCATAACGGATGCTGTCGGTGATGTCTTTGTTCTTTTTCTCCAGCTCTTTGCTCTTTTCCAGCACCTCAGCCGTGCGTTCCGCCACTTTCCTTTCGAGGATCAGCTTTTCCCGGATGAGGTTCTGTTCCCGTATCTTGATATAGGCCATGATACCGGTGGTCACGAGGATCAGTATGATCAGGATGAACCACCAGGTACGGTAAAAAGGCGGGCGTATCAAAAAACTGAAACTCACGGGGGTGCTGTTCCATACGCCCTGGCTGTTGCGGGCGATCACCTTGAAGGTGTATTTCCCGGGAGGCAGGGCGGAATAGATGGCCCGCGTCTGGGTCGTGACCGGACGCCAACCGGCATCTGCCCCTTCCAGCATCACACGATACCTGACCGCATCAGGATTGGTCAGGCAGATGCTGTAGTAATTGAACATGATCGCATTCTCCCGGTAGTTCAGTTTCAATCCCCCGGTCATGCGGCGGGGCTCATAGTTCACCTGCATGCTCCGGATGTGGGTGAGAGGCTCCATGACCTTTTCCGGCTCACAACGGGGATCCAGCCGGGTGACGCCGTTGGCGGTGCCGAACCAGAAATATCCCTGCCGGTCGTGGTACACTGCATTGCGCAGGGTCTCTATCCCGGTGAAACCGTTGTGTTTTGTGTAGATGAACATCTTCTTCTCATCCGGCACATACTTGTTCAGCCCTTTGTTGGTACCGATGTAAATATTTCCTTTTTCATCGGACATGACCAGGTTGACATGGTTGGAAAGTAGCCCATCCTCTTCGGTGAGATGCAGATAAAGCGAGTCGTTGTTCCAGGCAAAAAGGCCTATGGCCGAGCCCATCCACAGATTCCCTTTACCGTCCAGGGTGATGGCCAGGGGAGCGAACTGCCTGGTCAGGGGGATCTTCTCAAATTTTTTTGTGTCGAGATGGTAACAGGTGAGGCCCTTTTTTCTTTCCGAGCCTATCCACAGGTTGTTTTTGACCGGGTCGTAACAGAGGGCTGTGATACCGTTGCCCATGAGCCCTTTTCCCTGGGTGTAGCGTGTCCCGGCCCTGGTGTGGGGATCATACCAGGCCAGCCCGTCATGGGTACCGGCCCAGATGTTTCCGTGCTTATCGACGGCCAGGGCGGTTACGATCAGGTCACGGTAGAGATTCCGGTTAAGGTAAAAATCATAGAAGAACCGCTGTTTTTTCAGGTTGTACTGGAAAATGCCTCCCTGATAGGTGCCTATCCAGAGATTACCGGAAGGATCCCTGACAATGGTGCGGATCTGATCTTCTATACCATCTTCTTTCCGGTTGTAATAGCGGAATTTTTTCTCCGGAGCTTTTCCCGGATCATACACAGTGATCCCGCTGTTGGTGCCGAACCAGTATGCTCCGCCGGGGGCCTGGCAGATCGACCACACCGAAGGACTGCTCAGACCGTCACTCACACTGATGCTCAGGAACTGTTCCCCTTTGAAGATGCTCAGACCATGGTACCTTGTACCGATAAGCAGATTGCCCTCATGATCTTCGGTAAGACACTGTATGACATCGTCGTTCAGACCGTTGCCCGTGTTGTAGGTCTTGAGCTGTCCGTCCCGGATGCGTGTGATCCCCCCGCCGAAGGTGCCTACCCAGAGATCGCCCCGGCTGTCTTCATAAAGACAGCTCACCCAGTTCTTTGCCAGACCGTCGCGTTTATCATAGACGATCATGGTATCCTTTGCCTTATCATATTTATACAACCCGCCGTTGTATGTGCCGAACCACATGTTTCCCTTCCGGTCTTCCAGCATACAGGTTTTCGACCAGTAATGGGTGAAATGTTTCAGGGTGAAAATGGTAAAACTGTCCACTGCCGGTACGTACTTGTGGATCCCTACATCGGAGAGGCAGTAATAATCATCGTCACGGGAGAGGAAACTGCCGAAGATACGGTCGCTGAGGCCTTTTTTCCCCAGGAACTGTTCCACCTCCATCTCATTGACAGGTCCGAAGGGATGGGTGATCCTCAGCGCTCCCGAGGCGCTGGTGGTGATCCACAGATGGTGGTCCTGCGTCTCCAGGATAGAGGTGATGTCGCCTTTGACAGAAAGAGAATCGAAGCGGATGACCTCAAAATGATAGCCGTCATAGCGTGTGATCCCGCCGTCGAGGTGTCCGAACCAGATGTTCCCCCGGGAATCTTCAAAGACCGAGTACACCCCGTTCTCAGCCATCCCCTGTTCGGAAGAGAAATCCACGAAGGTGTGTCCGTCAAAACGGGATACGCCTGCTTCGGTGCCCAGCCACACCAGATCGCGGTGATCCTGGAGGATGCAGTAGATCTTGGAAGAACCGAGGCCCTGTTCCACGCCATAGGAATCGAAAAAGTATTTCTGTCCGGCAACAGGCAGTGAGAGCATGGCAAGGAGGATCCATACAAAAAACCTCATCCCCGGGAGATCTTTCCCGGGGGCCGGGTTATAGACAGCAGATATTTTCATTCACAGGCGTCGATAAGCGTTATTTAGAAATGAAAAAGAAAGTTCCGTTCTCATCCTCCAGCCCTGCGATCTTCCCGAACTGCGGTTTTTGCTGACTGGCGCTGACCACTGCTTTGGTAACTTTCAGGACGATGCTCTCGATGGGGAT
>WFRO01000071.1 GCA_015486475.1 Bacteroidales bacterium | reverse complement strand
GGGTTGAGAGCTACACCGGCTTTCATGCCCGCTTCACGGATCGACTGCAGCGTACGGTGCAGATGGGTGCAGGCCTCGTAATGCACGGTGAGGATATCGGCGCCGGCGTCGGCAAAGGCTGTCACATACCGGTCGGGGTCGACGATCATCAGATGCACGTCCAGCGGCTTGCGGGCATGGGCTTTGATATGTTTGATCACCGGGAAACCGAAAGAGATGTTGGGGACGAACAGCCCGTCCATAATGTCCAGATGGAACCAGTCGGCATGACTTTCGTTGACCATTTCAATGTCGCGTTGCAGATGGCCGAAATTGGCTGCCAGCAATGATGGTGCTACAAGTGGATAACCCATGACATTCCTCCGTTGGTGGAAAGTCCAAAAATAATGAATAAATCTGACAAAGAGGCAGGGAGGATCAGCCCAGATAGGTACGCAGGGACCTGCTGCGGGTCGATTGTTTCAGCTTTTTCAGGGCTTTTTCCTTGATCTGGCGTACCCGTTCGCGTGTGAGACCCATGATGTCGCCGATCTCATCAAGGGTGTGGGGATGATTGTGGTTCAGGCCGTAGTAGAGCCGGACGATATCGGCCTCACGGGAGGAGAGCGTGTTGAGCACGCGTTCTATCTCTTTGCGCAAAGACTCGTTCAGCAGTTCCTTGTCCGGTTTGAGGGAGTCTTCACTCAGCAGGTAATCATACATGTTCAGGTCCTCGTCGGGATGCACGGGCGCATCCATTGACACCGGTTGTCCGGAGGCCAGGAGGGAGTCTTTCACGTCGGAGGGAGCCAGCTCCAGCGCCTGGGCGATCTCCAGCACCGTGGGCTCGCGTTCATGCTCCTGCTCAAAACGGGCGAACATCCTGTTGATCTTATTGATGAAACCCAGCTTGTTGAGGGGGAGACGAACGATGCGGGCCTGCTCGGCCAAAGCCTGCAGGATCGACTGGCGTATCCACCATACGGCATAGGAGATGAATTTGAAACCGCGCGTCTCGTCAAAACGCAGGGCCGCCTTGATCAACCCCAGATTACCCTCGTTGATGAGGTCAGACAGGTTCATCCCCTGCCCCTGGTACTGCTTGGCCACCGACACCACAAAACGCAGGTTGGCTTTGACCAGCTTCTCCAGCGCGGTCATGTCCCCTTTTTTTATGCGACGTGCCAGTTCGACCTCTTCATCGCCGGACAGCAGATCCTCTTTCCCGATCTCATGAAGATATTTATCCAGGGAAAGCTCTTCCCTGTTGGTGACCTGTTTTATGATCTTTAATTGTTTCATGAATGCCGGGGATTGGGTGATCATCCTTTTTTACTACGACAGTGATAAATAAATGTTTCTTTTTTGGAAGAAAAGTTATTCACATATTGTTGAAATATTGAGATTTATCCGTAAATTTATAGGCGGTAAAAAAAACTTTGCCAATAATTTGAGAATTGCTTCGTTTTCCGTAATATTGCAACGGAAATTTTACAGGTAATCACCGGGGCCGGAACAATCTCTCTGCATAGTGCCTGAATCATAATTTTTACACATCAGAATTTTTTCTGCGTAACGTGGTATTTTTCTCCATAAAACAATCTTAACGAATGTACGATATCAATAATCTTGAAAAGAGGAAACTTGACGAATTAAAAGAAATTGCCAAAGGGATGGGCATCAGACGTGCTTATTCCAAAGCCAAAAGGGAACTTATTTATGAGATCCTGGACCTTCAGGCCGAGCAGGATGCCAAAAAGAACGTGAAGGCCGAAGGAGAAAAGAAAGAACAGGAGAGCTCAGCCCGTCAGAACACCAGGCGGCGCTATACCCGCAAAACCAGGGAGCAGACGGAAAGTAAAGTGCAGGATCCCCCCCGCCGCCGTGAATCCACCGAAACTACACATAAACAAACGACAGGGGAAGTCAGGAAAGAGCAACCCGCGAGGAACACTTCGTCACGCAGGGCTAAAATAACCCGTAAACCTGCTTCCGAAGAGGACCGGATCCGCGAAGAAAAACTGCGGGAGAATGCTGATCAGAATGATCCCCCGAAAGAAGAAGGCATTGTAGTGGTGCAGTCAGAGATCCCTTATCAGGAGAACACTGACAACAACCAGAACAAACAGAAAAGAAGAAAAACCAAGAGGAACGATTGGAACAATAAAGGGGAGAACGGACATCGAACACAGACCAACGGGCAACAGGAACAGAGAGAGAACGGAAAGCCGCAGGAAAGGGAAGAAAAAAAGGAAGAGAAAAAAGAGGAGCGGTTCAATTTTGAAGGGATCGTGTCCACCACAGGTGTTCTGGAAATTATGCCTGACGGTTATGGATTCCTCCGTTCTTCAGATTACAACTACCTGAACTCTCCGGACGATGTATATGTATCGCAGGCCCAGATCAAGAATTTCGGACTGAAAACAGGGGATACCATCACCGGTACGATACGGCCTCCCCGTGAAGGGGAGAAATATTTTCCGCTCCTGAAGATCGAGGAGATCAACGGCCGGGATCCCGATTTTATCCGCGACCGGGTGCCTTTCGATTATCTCACGCCTTTGTTCCCGGATGAGAAATTCAAGATATGTGATCAGGGGCAGGGAAACCTGTCGGTGCGTATTCTGGATCTTTTTGCTCCCATCGGCAAAGGACAGCGCGGGCTCATCGTAGCCCAGCCCAAGACAGGTAAGACCGTTCTGCTGAAAGATGTAGCCAATGCCATTGCCAGGTTCCAGCCCAAAGTGTATCTGATCGTCCTGCTCATCGACGAGCGCCCCGAGGAGGTGACCGATATGGCACGTAATGTGAAGGCCGAAGTGATCGCATCCACCTTTGATGAGCCGGCAGAGAGACATGTGCGAGTGGCCAATATCGTGATCGAGAAAGCCAAGCGGCTTGTGGAGTGTGGCCATGATGTGGTCATCCTCCTAGACTCCATCACAAGGTTGGCACGTGCTTTCAATACTATCGCTCCCGCGTCAGGCCGCGTGCTCTCCGGTGGGGTCGATTCCAATGCCCTGCAAAAGCCCAAGCGTTTCTTCGGAGCTGCCAGGAACATTGAGAACGGAGGCTCCCTGACCATTCTGGCCACGGCGCTCACCGAGACCGGATCGAAGATGGATGATGTGATCTTTGAAGAGTTCAAGGGCACCGGTAATATGGAGCTGCAGCTCGACAGGAAACTTTCCAACCGCCGCATCTATCCCGCTGTGGATATCAACGCTTCCGGGACACGCCGCGAAGACCTGCTCCTCGATAAGAGCACCCTCAACAAGGTGTGGGTGCTGAGAAATTATCTCTCCGACATGAACCCCGTCGAGGCGATGGAGTTCCTGCGTGACCGTATGCTGCAGACACGATCGAACGAAGAGTTCCTTATATCTATGAATAATTAATTTTCGTATCTTTGACGTCCTTGAGAGGGGTAATGATGATAAAATTCATAGATAAAACCATACATACGATATAATTTTGCTTCCCCGTTGGAATGACGGGTGTTTTTTACATTAAAGAATTCTAAAAATATAAGACAATGACAAGTAAGAAGAAATTTATGACCTGTGACGGGAATACCGCAGCTTCCCACATCGCTTATATGTTCAGTGAGGTGGCGGCTATCTATCCTATCACACCCTCATCGCCCATGGCAGAGAATGTGGACGAATGGGCTGCTCACGGAAGGAAAAATATTTTCGACCAGGAGGTTGAAGTGGTGGAGATGCAATCGGAAGGTGGCGCTTCGGGGGCTGTTCACGGTTCTTTGCAGGCCGGTGCGCTGACATCTACCTTCACGGCCTCCCAGGGTCTTTTGCTGATGATCCCCAACATGTACAAGATCGCCGGTGAGCTGTTGCCGGCCGTTTTCCATGTCTCTGCCCGTTCGGTGGCAGCACATGCCCTTTCCATTTTCGGTGATCACAGCGATATTTATGCCACCCGCCAAACAGGTTTTGCCCTGCTGGCTTCGGGAGGCATTCAGGAGATCATGGACCTGGCAGCGGTGGCTCACCTGGCTGCTATCAAAACCCGCATACCCTTCCTTCATTTTTTTGACGGCTTCCGTTCTTCCCACGAGATCCAGAAAGTGGAAGCCCTCGAAGAGGATGATCTTAAAGGACTGGTGGACATGCAGGAGGTCCAGGCCTTCCGCGACAGGGCCCTCAATCCTGAGCACCCCGTAACACGCGGGACAGCCCAGAACCCGGATATTTTCTTCCAGGCCAAGGAGTCGGTAAATCCTTTCTATGAACATGTGGATGATGTGGTGGAAGAATATATGCAGGAGATC
>WFRO01000070.1 GCA_015486475.1 Bacteroidales bacterium | reverse complement strand
TCATCCTTTTCCATGTCCTGCCGGATATTTCCTACGGTGACGATCTTTACCTGGCCCAGGTCCACATTCAGGTTGAGCACACCTTCGCCGAACAACCTGCAATAGTTCTTGTCAAGTGCCAGATAGTTGCCCGGCAGGGCAGGGTTCAGCACTTTCTCCAGGCTGCCTATCCGGTATTGCCCCGATGTTTTATCGAAATAAAGCACGCCCCGGGCCATGCTGATGGCCACATCACTGTAATGTTTCCGCGGCGAGAGAAAAGCCGGGTAGATATGGGTGGAGTCGTTGGTGATCATGTGACCGAGATAAAGCTTCTTCCTGTGGATGTCCCGGAGATCGTTGCCTACAGGGATGAAGATGCTGTCAGGATCGATCTCGCTGCTGAAGGAAAAGAAATTGCGGGGCAGCCCCTCACAGTCATGCTGTATCTTAACGCCGCCGGTAAAGAGCAGATGAGGGTGGTGGGAGAATAGCTCCACGTTGCCGGTATATTCGTACACAGGGCTGAGCATGAAATGCTGGTCCGGAGCTATCTTTGTGAGTGCCCGTGTGTAAGTGGAATCATCTACATAAACCTTTGAGAAAAAGATAGTCTCAGCCTCCCCGTTGTCCTGTACATAGCTGTAATTCCCCGATCCTGTAAACTCCTTCCGGGAAAGGATCTTCAGGGACAGGGAGTCGAGGGTATAGCGGTTGTTGGCCACCAGGCGGGCATCCTCCAGCTGACCCAACCGGCCTCCCGGCTCAATGCGGAGGGCCATGGAGTCGGGATAGATCAGGGCGTCGGCCACCTCAATGAATTCCACATGAAAGGCCGAGAGGACGTTGCTCTGCAGGTCGTAGAGGGCTGAGTCGGAGCTGAATCCCAGCGTGTCGGCTTTGGGCAGCAGGGCAATGAAGGTGGGGAGCTTTTGCCACCTTTCGGTCAGCTCCAGCGGGTCTTTGAAGAGGAGGTACTGGTCGTCGCTGCTCTTTTCGTTGGTGAGGCGGGCCACGCCTTTGTCATAATCAACATAGATGTGATCCAGCGACGTGATCCACCGTTTGTCCGGCAGGGAGACGGGGAGCGTATCGTTCAGGCATTCGTAAACGGCCGTTTTCTCCGTAACATCCACCACCGTGCTTACAGAGGCAGCCTCCAGCAGTTTTTTTTGTTCGTTCCCTCTGGCCAGCAGTTGCAACAATGTGGTGTCAGCCGTGATCCTGTTTTCCTCCAGCCGGAAAAGAGAAGAATGAAGGGACATCTCCGGCAGGGAGAGGACACCCGTGGCCGTGAGGTCCTGCGGCGTCAGCAGCATGTTCCCTTTGAGGGGATAGGAGCCATACAGCACGGGATCATCCTTGATCCTGAGGATCTGCATCTCATCGCGGTGCGGATACCAGTGGATGTTCACATCCGTAGCAGCTACGGAAGGGAACCGTTTCCCGTTGATTTCGGAAGTGTCCAGTACAAAGTGGTGCGACATCGTGAGCATGGAGTCGGGGAAGAAAATAAAGGTATCCGCCTGCACAGTGGCGGAGAGATAGATAAGCTTCCCGGCACCTGCCAGCCCCTGGTTGCTGAGGCTGACCTTGTCGAAATACTTGCCTTTGCCATCATAAACGTCTATACCGTCTTCCGGTATGGCCGAGACAAATCCCAGGGAGTTGTCTTCCTGTACCTTCAGCTCCTGTGGGATGGGCGGGAAGATCGATCCGCTCACGAAATCCCCCCTGAAGGTGAGGTCTTCCTTCTGCAGATCATTCAGTTTGTGGAGGGTGAAAGGCTCGATCACAAAGTAAAAATCTTTCCGGTCGTAAATGGTGTCGTAAATGGAGGCCTCATCGTAATAGACATAAGAGCTGTCGGTGCTCCTGAAAAAGGGAAACTGCGGATATCTTTTCCGGCCGGATTTATTATCCGGCTTGTCGATATAAATATCTCCGGTTACCACCTCCAGGATATTGTTGATCTTCTCCGGGACGGGATTGCCCAGATCGTCCACCTTGTCGCCGTAGGCCATGAACTTCATGGAGTCGATCTTGTTCATCTGTATGCGGAAGCTGTCGTAACTGAACAGGAACTTTTTCCCGTACAGCATGCTCATGCCTGCCTTGACCTGCCCGTCAAAACTGAAGCTCCTGTTCCTGTGCATGATGATCCTGTTGCCTGCCGGATAGATGGATACATCCTGCGAGTCGCTCAGGAAGATGGTGGGGACGCCGTTGATGGTCATGTCATAATTCTTCAAATCGAGGATGGCATTGTCGAGGGGGGCATGGGTGCGGGAATAGAAAGACATCACATCATAGTCGATCTTGTGGGCATGGGCGTCAAGATAATCATACAGCTCTTTTTTCAGGATCACCTCGCCGGTCTCGGGGTTATAGAACACAAAACCGAGGATCGCCAGATTGACGATCATACGCCTTACCTGATACTCGGGCTTATTCATCCACTTGGCCAGATCACCTACGGGAAAATCATCGGCATAATACCAGTCGGCAAATTTTTTCAGGAGATAGAGAGGGTGTTGGGCATCCATATACTGGATCTTGTAGTAGGTCTGATCGTTGAAAAAGTTGGTGGACCAGAACCGGGCTTCCCCGATGGTCGTTCCCCGCAGGCGGGTGAAGAGCGCCTGGTCCTTATCCGTCTTCCAGACGAAACGGTTGGCCGAAATGTTCAGCTTGTGGTAGGAATCGTAATAAGGACTGGTGGTCATGAGGTTATCCGTCTGGTAAAGGGATACCTCGTGGTTAGGGGAGTTGTAGTTGAAGGCGATGTTGGGATGGTAGATCGAGTCCTGGTCCATGAAAAAGGTGATGGCCGATTCCCGGCTGGAGATGTGATCCTTATGTATTCCAAAGAAGACGGACCGGACCAGTAGGCGGAGTGTATCGCGGATGGTAAAGCGCACGGAGGCCAGCTGCAAAGGATTACCGGTACCATTGACCACAGCCCCCTGCATGGAAAAACCTCCTTCATAGTCCACGCCCGGGTACAGGTCCTTGATCCGGAACCGGTTGACATAGGAGTTGAAACGGGGGTATGTCGCCCGTGCCGGGACAGGGATATGACTGACCTTGTCTTCAAACCGGCCTTTGATCGGTTCCCTGAAGTAGGCCTTGTTGATGAACATCACACTGTCGAGTTGGTACCCGTTACGGGTGAAATTGATTCTGTAATCACGCAGGAGCACATACACGGAATCGGGAGGGTAACCGGCCCTTTGCCAGGTGACTTTTCCTTCTTTTCCGTACCACATGGCAGAGAAAGGAGCGTACCTTCCCGTGGCTTCCTGGATCATAATGCTATCCCGGTTCGTTTTGCACATGATCCGTGTTTTCTGCGGGACAATATAAAAGACGGAGTCGTATATGAACCTGAAAGGCACTGAATCGGTGACCCACATCATGGCCCGTGTGGTATAGAGCTGACGGGAGAGAAGATAATTTTTTATGCCGGAGAGAAAATGCTGGATGCTGCGCAGCTGGACTCTCCGGTTGTCCAGAAGGGCCAGCAGGCCTTTTTCATAGTTGTCAAAATAGTTTTTTCCGGCATAATGGTCTTCGAGGTAGAGGAAGATCTCCATGTAATCGGTGAAGAGGGGGACCTGGCGGGCTTTCCTGCTCTTCATGCGGCTGAGGGTGTGCAGGATGAGATCCCTTCTTTCGACCGTGACCGTGCCCGAGTCGGAAGAGACACGCCGGAGGAAATCTTCCAGCATCGCCATGTCCTTGTCATTCAGCCGGGTGACGGTCATAAAGCTGCGGAAAGCCTCCGCAAAACCGGTGGTGTCGGTAGGGAAAGGCTTTCCAACCTGTGCAAAGCCGGAAGAGGAAAAGATCCACAATCCCGGGAGAAGGACCAAAAAAGCAAAAAGACGCCGCAGGGATCGTGGTTGATGGTTCATGCCGTTTCTTCTACACTGACCGAACATTATTGAACCATAAAGATAAAAACTGTCGGTTAAATAAAAAATAGAAAGATCCCGCGGGGCATTGTAGAGACAAGGCATGCCTTGTCTCTACAATGCCGCCTGTATAATAGCGTAGAAATCTTCCGCTTTGAGGGAGGCGCCGCCGATCAGGCCGCCGTCCACATCGGGATTGGCAAAGAGCTCTTTGGCATTAGAGGGCTTGCAACTCCCGCCGTACAGGATCGTGGTCTCTTCGGCTGATTTCTCTCCGTAACGTTCCCGGATGAGCCCCCGTATGAAAGCATGCATCTCCTGTGCCTGCTCCGGCGTGGCGGTCTCTCCGGTACCAATGGCCCAGACCGGTTCATAAGCGATGATGATGTGGCCGAACTCCTCCGGGGCGAGGAAGAAGAGCGCTTCGGAGATCTGTTTCTTCACCACGTCAAAGTGTCCACCCGATTTTCTTTCTTCCAGCACCTCCCCACAACAATAAATAGGTGTGAGCTCATTCTCCAGCGCCAGCTCTATCTTTTTCTTCAGGACGGGATTGGTCTCGCCAAAATAGTGGCGGCGCTCTGAATGCCCAATGATCACATGCGTGGCGCCCGTCGATCTCACCATAGCTGCCGATACCTCGCCGGTATAGGCTCCGGCATCTTCCGAAGCGCAGTTCTGGGCAGACAGACTGATAAGAGCGGGGTTGATCTGTCGGGCTACCTCTGTCAGATGAATGTAGGGAGGGGCGATGATCACGCCTGTATTCTCCGGGATACCCTGCTCCACAAGGGTATTGATCTCTTGGGCCAGTTGAACACCCTCTTCCAGGGTCTTGTTCATTTTCCAGTTACCGGCAACGATGTTCTTTCTCATGATAATGTTATTTTCAGGTTATGCGTTTTAAGCTCCCAAAAATAATAATTTACTTCCAGGTTCCAAGCTCCGCAGTATTTGTTCGTCGTTCATCCTTTGCCCGCACGCCTGCCTGCCGGTAGGCAAGGCTGTCGCTGAAGCTGGTTCCTGAGCCTGTCGAAGGGTAGCGCAGGCGCCCGAAGCTTTGCCGCCCACCGCAGGCTTGCCGCTGGCAAGTAACCTGAGTGTCTTTATACTTTGGTGCGTTTCCGGATTTCAACGGAAAATAAGTAAAAGCATGCTGCATGACAAAAGTTTTGTCAGGTATCGTCCATAAAATGGAGGATACCTCAAAAGAAGAAGTGTGTATGCCGGTCGTTTTATCAGGAGGCTTGTGGAAAATGATCATATTAGGATTATATTTGCCTGTAACTACATCTTAAGAAAAAATGAAAAAGATATTGGTTTCCCTGATGATCTTTTGTGGGTTGGGATCTTTATTCGTTACTCTGGCCCAGGATCCTTCTGTTCCGGATATTGCCTCAGCCATCCGTTACCGCAACCTAGGGGCTTTCCGTGCCGGTGCCTGGGTGGGCAGCATTACGGCGCCCGACAATCCGGGAGAACAGGATAAATACACTTTTTATGTTGGGGCCCGCAGCGGAGGGCTCTGGCGGACGGTGAACAACGGAACGACATTCACCTGTATCTCCGATACGTTCGGCACCACCTCGATAGGCGATGTGGCCGTGGCCCCGTCCGATCCGGCTGTGCTCTGGGTGGGCACGGGGGATGCTTTCAGTGCCCGTTCCTCCTATTACGGGAACGGTATATGGAAATCGGAAGACAGAGGCAGCACCTGGCAACACATGGGTCTGGAAGATTCGCATCATATTGCCCGTATCGTCATCCACCCGCACGATCCCGGCACGGTCTGGGTGGCGGTCATGGGCCATCTCTTTTCGAACAATAAAGAACGGGGCATATTCAAAACCACCGATGGGGGCCGAACCTGGAAGAAGATCCTTTACGTAGACGATGAGACCGGCTTCATTGACCTGGTCATCGACCCGGACGATCCGGAGGTCCTCTATGCCGCCAGCTACTGGAAACGCCGTACTCCCTGGACCTTTGAGCCGGGGAGTGAAAAAAGCCGTATCTATAAAACGACGGATGGCGGGAAGAGCTGGAAGATCCTGTCGGGAGGCCTGCCCGAAGGGCCGCTGGGCCGCATCGGTCTGGCCGTGCACCGTGCCGATCCGCAGATCGTCTTTGCCGTGATCCAGAACCTGAACCTGAAACCCGGCGCCAACCCCAATGCACCTGTGAAATTTGACGAGTTTACGGATCATTCGTTCGATAACCTCATCGGCGGGGAGGTGTATCGTTCGGATAATGGCGGGAAGACCTGGCACCGCATCAACGATCCGGAGAAGATCGATGTCAGCGGCAAGGCAGCTTACAGTTTCAACAAGATCGCTGTGGACCCGGTCGACCCCGATAAGGTTTACATCATCGGTGCATCCATGTATTACACCCTCGACGGAGGGAAGACCTGGCCCCGGTGGAATACGGGCAAAAAACTCTTCAATACCAATTTCGGGGATAACCGCTGTTTCTGGATCGATCCGCATGACCCGCGTCACATGATGCTGGGATCGGACGGAGGGGCCTACGCCTCCCGGGACGGAGGGAAGACGATGAACCATTTTGCCACCCTGCCCCTGGGCGAGGTCTACAAGGTGGAGACGGACGATGAGGTGCCCTATAATATTTACATCGGTCTTCAGGACCATGAGGTGTGGAAAGGGCCTTCCAACGGATGGTCGGGCAGCGTGACGGCTGCCGACTGGGTGATCGTGGGCATGTGGGATGGCATGTACTGCAAGGTGGACCATACCGATAACCGCTGGCTTTACTTTACCACCCAGTTTGGCAAGCATCACCGCGTAGACCAGCTGAAAGGAGAGCGGACGGACATCATGCCCAAAGCCCCCAAAGGAGAGGCTCCCTACCGTTTCACCTGGACCACCCCTCTGGTTCTCTCGCCGCATGATCCCAAAGTGCTGTACACGGGCGGGCAGATGCTGCTGCGCTCCCCCGACCGGGGCGATACCTGGCAGGAGATCAGCCCCGACCTGACAGATAACGATCCGGTGAAGATCGCCGGAACGGGCCACATGATGTACTGCACCATCACCACCATCTCGGAATCTCCCCTGCAGCAGGGTGTGATCTGGGTGGGTACAGATGATGGTCATGTGTGGATGACCCCGGACAACGGGAAGAGATGGGTGGAGATGACAAAAAAACTGGAGAAGTTGGGTGCCCCGGCCGACCGCTGGGTGAGCTGTGTTACCACCTCCTCCCATCATGACGGCACCGTCTATGTCACAAAATCCGGTTACCGCCGGGACGACTTCAGGCCTTACGTGTACCGCACCACCGACTACGGGAAGACCTGGCAGGCGATCTCTGACGGCCTGCCGCAGGCTCCGGTGAGCGCGATCATCGAAGATCCGGAAAATGCGGATCTGCTGTTCGCCGGGACCGACAAAGGGGTCTTTGTCTCTTTCAACGCAGGAGCCTCCTGGCAGCGTCTGCCGGGGGATATGCCGCCGGTGGTGGTGCGCGACCTGAACATACAGGCCCGTGAGCATGACCTCGTAGCGGGCACTTACGGCCGCGGGGCCTGGGTGACCGATATCTATGCTCTGGAGCAACTGACGAAAGATGTTATGCAGAAGGATCTATGGCTGTTCGATATTGCGCCCAAACCGCAGATGAACTACTCGCAGCAGGCTGCCTGGGGCAATTACCATGAGACCGGAGACAATCATAAGGATGTGCCCAACGAACCCAATGCCCTGGAGATATATTACTGGTTCGGACAGGATGCGCCGGGCGATTCAGCCCTTGTCACCGTGAAGGATAGCAACGGCAAAAAGATGTTCAATGAAAAGGTGCCGGCCAGGAAAGGGATCGGGAAAGTATACTGGTATCTCCGCAAGGCGAAACCGGGAGATTATGCGGTGACGCTGGAATGGAAAGGAGAAAAGATCACTAAAAAAGGGAGTGTTCGTGAAAGATGGCTATGGCCCGTGCTGAACTACAGAAAACAGTAAAGGAAGGATCAAGAGGCAAGAATCAAGAACCAAGATCCAAGTAACTCTTTCCAGCACCCCCGTTCGACCGGAGTCGTCCGGGTGGGCAGCACCTTACACCACCCTTTTGCCTTATGCCTTATTACTTTTGCCTTAATAAGTTTGGAGTGTGGAGTGTGGAGTTTGGAGTGGCAAGAAGTTAAAAGTTAAAAGTGACTAAAGTTAAAAGTTTGGGGCTTTGCGGTACCTTTGCGTAATAGCAGGAGATCCACATGGTTAAGCTTTGACGCAAAGACACGCAGAGACGCACGCAAAGGTACGCGTAGGAGGTTGTTTGAGGTTTGAAAGTTAAAGTTGTGATTCACATCATCGCTTTATCGTTTTCTGCGCTCTGAGCCCTGAGCCCTGAGCCTTCCCCCAGCACCCTGTACCTAGTACCCCCGTCCGACCGGAGTCGTCCGGGCGGGCAGTACCTTACAACACTCCTTCCCCCTCCAGTGTTTCGAGGATCCTGGCAAAGATACGGTCTGCCGGCAGCATTTTTTTCTGCTCATCATAGCAGGGGATGCTGATACAGTCCGGCTGTGAGGCGGCAAAACGCAGATAGATCTCTCGTACCCTTTGCTGGAAGGTCAGGTCCTTCTCGTGGATATCCTGCCGGCCTTCGAGGTACTCCCTGGTCTCCCGATCCCTTCTCTCTTTCAGTTTCTCTGCGGTGAAGGCGAAGGGCACATCCAGAAAAAGGTTCAGATCGGGCCGGGGGATCCGGAAATGTTCATATTCCATGTGCAGGATCCAGTCGCGTAGTTTCTCCTGTTCTGCCGTATCCTCCAGCTTGGCACACTGGAAAGCGATGTTGGAATATACATACCGGTCAACCAGTACCAGTTGCCTGTTCTCCTGCTCACGGCGGATCAGACCGGCCGCATCCATGCGGTCGCCGGCATACAGCAAGGCCACCAGGTAAGGGTCCACATCCTCTATCTTGCCCAGCTCACCCCGCAGGAAACGGGCGATCATCTCACCGAAGACCGGGGCATCCGTACGGGGGAAATGCAGGAAAAAATGATCGATCCCATGACGCGTGAGATGATCCCGCAGCTGCTCCAGCTGTGTCGATTTGCCGGAACCGTCCAGACCTTCTATGACAATAAAGCTCATTTCCGTAAAAATGTTTGGGGTTAACGGATCTCTGCTGTATTTTTAGGGTTAAAATCGTTCTAACGATGGATAAAGATACATCATTTCTGCAAAACCACACGCTGGTACTGGGAGGACGGTTGTATGAGACCGATCCCCCGCTGATCATGGGTATTCTGAATGTCACGCCCGACTCTTTTTATGATGGCGGGAAGTATGTGTCAGAGGAAGATATTGCCGGCAGGGTAGAGCAATTAGCCTCCGAGGGGGCTGATATCCTGGATGTAGGGGCTTTCTCCACCCGTCCCGGCGCCGAACCGGTGCCGGAAGAGGAGGAGTGGCGACGTCTTGAGCAGGCACTCCGCATCATACGCGATCTTCAGCCGCAGCTGCCGGTATCCGTCGATACCTTCCGTGCTTCCGTAGCCCGGAAAGCCGTCGAAGGGTATGCTGTGGAGATGATCAATGACATCTCGGGCGGCGATATGGACCCGGAGATGTTCCGGACGGTGGCTGACCTGCGCGTGGCCTATGTGATGATGCACATGCAGGGCACCCCGCAGACCATGCAGGATAACCCCGAATATGACCATGTGGTCCGGGATATCCTCTACATCTTTTCAAAGAAGATCGCCCTCCTCAACGAACTGGGCGTGACCACCCTGGTGCTGGACCCGGGTTTCGGCTTCGGCAAGACCCTGGAGCACAACTACCAGCTCCTGAAGGGGCTGAAGGCTTTCCGGGCCACAGGCCTGCCCCTGCTGGTGGGTGTCTCCCGCAAATCCATGATCTGGCGCCTGCTGGGTACCTCTGCTGAGGAGGCCCTCGAAGGCACCACCGTGGTGCAGACCCTCGCCCTCCTCGAAGGCGTGGATATCCTGCGCGTGCATGATGTACGTGCCGCCCGCGAAGCTGTCAAGATCATTGATTACTGGAAAAACACCCTTTGAACCAAACCAAGAGCCAAGAGCCAAGAGCCAAGAACCAAGAACCACCAACTACGAACTACGAACTACGAACTACCAACTACGAACTATGAACTATGAACTATGAACTATGAACTATGAACTCTGAACTCTGAACTATTTCTTATCTTTACACAATGATTGCACTGATCACGGTACGTTTCTGGGATATTCTGGATATCCTGCTGCTGGCGCTGTTGCTCTTTGAACTGTATCGGCTGATACGGGGTACTGTGGCCATGGATATCTTCGTGGGCATTTTCCTGGTCTATATCTTCTGGCTGGCTTTCCGGGCCTTGCATATGGAGATGATGGCCTCGCTGCTGGGGCAGATCATCGGCGTGGGGGTCATCGCCCTTATTGTGGTCTTCCAGCAGGAGATCAGGCGTTTCCTGCTGCTGCTTGGCGGACGCTATTCAAAAAGACGCTGGCTCAATTTTTCTACCTGGGCAGGAGGCGGTACCGGGGAGAAAATGTTCAGTGACCCGGCTCTGCGGCAGGTGCTGAACGCTGTAAGACATCTCTCCGCTTCCAAGACCGGCGCTCTTATCGCCATTGCCCGGGAAAGCGGTCTGGAGACGATCATCGGCACCGGTGACCGCATCGATGCGGCCGTCAACGCCCGCCTGCTGGAGTCGATCTTTTTCAAGAATAACCCCTTGCATGACGGTGCGGTGATCGTCCAGCACGATCACATCGTGGCAGCCCGCTGCGTCCTGCCTGTCACCGAGAACATCTTCCTTCCTGCCCGCTACGGCATGCGCCACCGTGCTGCCCTGGGCCTGGCAGAAAAAACCGATGCCGTGGTGATCGTGGTGTCGGAGGAGACCGGCGAGATCTCCCTGGCCTATGATGCCGAGATCTACTTTAACCTCTCCCTGCAGAAACTGGAAGAGGAGCTGGAGAAACTATTTCCTTAATGCTTGAATGATTGAATGATTGAAAACAATAGCAACTTTTAACTTTAGTCACTTTTAACTTTTTACTTTCTCACTCCCCATCCCATCCTGCTATCCTGGCCAGGATCCACCACATGGCGTAGGCCTTGCGGTTGGCAGTGATGTGCTGGGTGTTGTGGGCTCCGTAGGTGATGGTGCCTCCCGGGGCATTCCTGTTCTCATACCAGTCCTGGCCCAGCGTGTGGCCGGCCTGCCAGTCCTCATAGAAATTGCCGCCGTAGGCTGCCGAGTTGCCGTTGTCGCCGGCATCCTCCCAGTAGTTGTCGTCCATATCGTGCGTGTCGATGCTGTAATAATCGAGGCAGAACTGTTTGTGCTCTTTGCAATAGTCTAAGATCAGACCGGCCTGGTTTTTGGGCTTGCCGTCACCTACATTGTCGCCCACATTGGCATGGCCGGTCATAAAGATAAAGGTGACCGCATTTTTCCGCTGGCCGCTGCCGGAGCCTATTTTGCTTCCGCCCGGACCGTATTCGGAGATCAGGGAGTCCATCCCTTTGAGGTAATTGTCAGAGACATGATGTCCGGCGATGTTGCACCACGACCACATCACCACGTTGATCTCTTCGTTTTTCGGGTCGTCGAGGTAGTTGCGGGTAGCCTGTATGAAGGCTGTCTCGTTGCGG
>WFRO01000069.1 GCA_015486475.1 Bacteroidales bacterium | reverse complement strand
CACCCTGCAACGGGGATTCTTCCGGCCGCTGGCAGAGATGTGGCAGGGACAGCAGAGCGGCAACCCCTCGCTCGACTACCTGCACCAGGTCATGGAGGAGACGGTCACCTCTGCCGACTATATCTGGGACAAGACCAAAAACACGCAGACAACCGTTCCGCTGAAACCCGGCGGGAATCCCCTGGCAGCCTCCCTGCAGACCATCGCCACCATGATGGAGGCGGATATGGCCACGCCGGTCTATTACACTACCCTGACCGGATTTGACACCCATGTGCGGGAGAAGTCCCGGCAGGACCGGCTGCTGAAAGAATATTCGGAGGCCGTAACCACCTTTGCACAGCGGCTGGAAAAAAAGGGCCTGCTGCAAAATACCCTGATCCTCACCTTCTCCGAGTTCGGGCGACGCGTGGCAGAGAATGCCAGCGGCGGCACCGACCACGGATGCGCCTCCAATGTGCTGATCGTGGGAGGCGGCCTGAAAAAACCCGGCATATACAACGATGCTCCCGACCTGGCCCATCTGGATCAGGGGGATCTGAGATATACCATCGATTTCCGCTCCGTCTATGCCACCCTGCTCGAAAAATGGCTCGATGCGGATGCCAGGGAGATCCTGGGGGGGAAATTCCCCGTTCTGGAATTTATTTGATGACCGTTACGGTATCGTTCCCAACCACCATCCCTTAAAACACATAACCAAACCGTTTTTTTGCTATCTTGTTAGGCATAAATCCATCAAACCATTCCTGTTATGAAAACAAGACCACTGATCATTTCACTGCTGCTTTTCACCTTCTCTTTCGTAGCACTGGCCCAGAAAAAGGATATGAAGACCGAGGTCAGTAACACCATTGCCGAAATGAAGAAGAAAGACCCGGGCATCTCCAGATTCTTTAATTCTTCGTATGCCTATGCTGTTTTCCCGAACATCGGCAAAGGAGGACTGGGCGTGGGTGGCGCCGGAGGCAAAGGGATCGTGTTCAAAGGAGGCCAGGCTGTGGCCGATGCCAAAATGACCCAGGTGACCGTCGGCTTCCAGGCCGGGGGACAAAAATATGCCGAGGTGATCTTCTTCGAGAACGCCAAAGCCTACAATGAGTTCATGAGCGGCACTTACGAGTTTGCCGCACAGGTATCCGCCATCGCGCTCAAGTCAGGTGCCTCCGCCGATGCCAAGTACCGGGACGGTATCCTGGTGATCACCATGGGCAAGGGCGGACTGATGTATGAAGCTTCCGTCGGGGGCCAGAAGTTCAAGGTTACCAAATATTAGTAGATACGCCCAATCTGGGCGTATCTACATAACGTAATGAAAACCGGATTTGAAGAAGAGACCGCTTTACAGTACACCTATCCGGCAGCTTCCCGGATCATTTCATCCAGGCGTGTTTTCATTTTCTGATAGTGGCATCCCTGCCAGTAGATGCGGTCGCAGACGGGACAACGCATGAACAGCGTGTAGTTTTCCCGCGTCATCGGTTCGAGGCGGTGCTCTATCTCCTCTTTGTTTACCGGTTGCAGAGGGGCATTGCACCATGTGCAGCGGGTGAAGGGTTGGAGGGCGTCCTGCAGATCGAAACGGCGCAGCACCTCCACGAACTGGTCCCGCGGGCGGGTGGCGAAGATCCAGTGGCCGTGGGTGACCACCCTGTGCTTGAGGATCCCTTTGTCGCGCGTCAGGATGATCCGGTTCTCCTCCAGGGCGGTGCGGATGATCTCCGCATCGCTGTAGTCGTTGCGGTAGAGGGTGTCGAGGCCGGCGGTACGCATGAGCCGGGCCAGCTTGCCCAGGTGCACGTCCAGGATGAAGGCTGTGCGGCGCAGGGGCGCGGGACGCAGCGCCGTCACGCCGGCGATGTCCATGCTCTCGAACACCGGATAGACGGCCACCCGGTCACCGGGCTGCAGGAGATAATCAAAGGTGACAGGCTTTTCGTTGACCAGGATCAGGTCAACCTGGGTATGGGGGATATCATAGGCTTCGATGGCATCTTTCACCGTGTTCTTCCCGGCGAAGCGGAAGAGATGCTCTTTCTCCCGCCGGCGGTGTGCCGGCAGCAGGTCGTTCAATTCGGCATAGAACCGCAATATGGCTTCTCCCTGTGCCATGACTACAGGATCGTTATCCCTCCTCAGCAGGCTGGCCCTTGAGACCGATCTCTTCAGCCACCTCGCGCATCCCCATAATGGTATCCGTGATCAGGTCGGACAACCCGACACCGAGCATCTCTGCCCCCTGCCCGATCACCTCCCTGTTCACGCCTGCCGCAAAGCGCTTGTCTTTCCACTTTTTCTTCACCGACTTCGCCTTCATATCGAGGACGCTGCGTGAAGGACGCACCAGGGCGCTGGTAACCACCAGTCCCGTCAGCTCATCGACGGCATACAGTACTTTTTCCATCCGGCTCTCCGGCTTTACATCCGTAACGATGCCCCAGCCGTGGCTCACCACCGCCCGGATATACTCTTCGGGCCACCCCTCCTCCCGGAGGATCTCTTCGGTCTTTTTACAGTGCTGATCCGGATATTTCTCATAATCCAGATCATGCACCAGTCCAACGATGCCCCACTTCTCCTCGTCCTCGCCGTATTTACGGGCCATATAGCGCATCACCCCTTCCACGGCCAGCGCATGTTTCGTGAGACTCTCCGACTGGTTGTACTTCCTGAACAGTTCCCAGGCCTCCGCCCGGGTGGGTATCTTTTCAGACATGGTCTTGTTTTTTGTTAATACGGTAAAGATACAAAGGATTCAGTTAAAAACTCAAAGTGTGGAGATGGAGTTATGAGTTATGAGTTACGAGTATCGAGTATCGAGTATCGAGTCCCGAATTCACAGTTCACAGTTCACAGTTCACGGTTCACAGTTCACAGTTAATAGTTAATAGTTAATAGTTCGTAGTTAATTCATCAACTTTTCAACTTTTCAACTTTTCAACCTATCAACTTATCAACTCATCTTTTAACGAACGGCACACTCACGCGCCTGTGACCGTCAGTAAGTATCAGCAGGTAGGTGCCGGGGGCAAGTCCGGTGAGGGGGATCACGATCTCT
>WFRO01000068.1 GCA_015486475.1 Bacteroidales bacterium | reverse complement strand
ATTTAATTACCTATTTTAATATCTATTTAAATAGGTAGATTTATCAAACGAAGTTGATAGGTTGATGAGTTGAAGGGTTGAAGGGTTGCATTTTAGTCCCCATAAACCACGTAGGGGCACAAAATTTTGTACCCCTACGTGATTCTGGCGGGTGATCAAATTTTCTTCCCCCGGCATCAATGTTTCATCAGGTTAAGCTTCCCGGGCGGCGGGGCCAGCACATTGCTGACCTTGCGGACCAGCTCTTCTTTTCCGAGGGTAAAACCGGTTTTCAGCCGTATATCCCGGGAGGAGGCCCCTACCCTCACCTCGTAGGTACCGGCCTCGGCCATCCAGGCGGAGTGGTTCTCATCAAAGGAAGCAAGGTCCTCAGGCGTGAGGGTGAACGTGAGCGTCTGCACCTCGCCGGGTTTCAGAAGGCGTGTCTTGGCAAAGGCTTTGAGCTCTTCGGCGGGTTTGTTCATCTCTTTCCCGGGAGCATGCAGATAGACCTGCACCACCTCTTTGCCGGCCACCTTGCCCGTGTTCTTTACATCCACGGAGAAAGTGAACTTGCCCGAAAAAGTTTTCGAACCCGTTGTTTTGAGGCTGGAAAATTCAAAAGTCGTATAGGAGAGACCGTAGCCGAAGGGATAGGCCACCTCTTTGCCGAACGTATTGAAATAGCGGTATCCCACATAAATATCTTCATCATAGATGGCCTCTGCCGGTCCTTTGGGTGTGCTGCCGGGCAGGTCCTCGACGCCTTTTCTCGGGAAAGTAGGCGCAGAGGGTTCATCTTCGTATTTCATGGGGAAAGTAGTGGCCAGTCTGCCGGAGGGGTTCACTTTGCCTGTCAGCACATCGGCCACGGCATTGCCGGCCTCCTGTCCGGGCTGCCAGGCCAGCAGGATGGCGTCGGGCTTGTCACGCCAGGAGGCGGTTTCGATCACCCCGTCAATGTTGAGGATCACCACAACCTTTTTCCCTTTGGCATGGAACGCCCCGGTCACATAAGCGATCATATCCATCTCCGTCTGTGTGAGGGTAAAATCCCCTTCCACCTTGCGGTCGGATCCTTCGCCGGCATTCCTTCCGATGGTGATCACGGCCAGGTCGGACTTTTCTGCCATCGCCTGTGCCGTTTTCCTGTCCACCTTCATCTCCGGCACCGGTAGTTTTGCTCCCAGCAAGGTTGCCAGCCAGTTACCGCGGTTTGGAAGGGCTGCCCGTGTTTTGGAGATATAAGTGAGATAGGTTTTCTGCAGATCTTCATCCACCTTGCATCCGGCGTTCCTCAGTCCCTGCACAATGGAGATATCATAGGCCTCGTTCACATCGCCGCTGCCGGTACCTCCCACGATGCTCTCATAGGAAGCATCGCCGAAGGCGGCGATCTTCAGCATACCGGACAAAGGAAGGGTCTGACCTCCGTTCTTCAGCAGGACCATCCCCTGGGCGGCGGCTTCCCGTGCCACCTGTGCATGGGCTTTCAGGTCGGGATGGTTGGAGGCTTTGTATCCTTTGAAACGGGGTGTCTTCATTACCGTGTTCAGCACCCGTTCCACATTGATGTTCAGCTCTTCTTCCGTCATCTTTCCGCTGTCCACGGCAGTGATGATCGTCTGTATCTGTCTCCAGTTCCCCGGCATGAGCAGGTCATCCCCGGCTTTCAGCATGGCCACAGGATCCCTGCCGGCTCCCCAGTCGGTCATCACCAGGCCCTGGAAGCCCCAGTCGTTGCGCAGGACATCGGTCAGCAGCTGGCGGTTCTCGGCGCAATAGGTGCCGTTCACCTTATTATAAGCAGCCATCACCGTCCAGGGATGAGCTTTCTCCACAGCCCGATGAAATCCCCGCAGGTAGATCTCCCGCAGGGCCCGCTGGCTGACGATGGTGTTCACGAACATACGGTGGGTCTCCTGGTTGTTGGCCGCAAAATGCTTGATGGAGGTGCCCACGCCCTCCGACTGAATGCCGTTCACCATGGCAGCTGCCATTTCACCTGCAATGAGAGGATCTTCGGAATAATACTCAAAATTCCGGCCACAGAGGGGATTGCGATGGATATTCAGTGCCGGCGCCAGCAGGATATCCGCACCGTACTCCAGCACCTCATTGCCCATGGCCTGCCCCACTTTCCGCACCAGCGCCGTATCCCACGTAGAGGCCAGCAAAGTGGCCACGGGGAAAGCCGTACAATAATAGGTATTGTGGTCATTGTTCCGCATGGGCAGGATGCGAAGCCCTGCCGGACCGTCGCTCAGGACCATCGTGGAAATGTTAAGATCCGGAAACTCAGCTGTCCTGCCGGCAGCCCCCGGAACCAGTCCTTTAATATGGTTGATCATAGCCACCCAGGCAGAATCGCCCTGGACAGAACGATGACTGAACATCTCCTGCACCTGTTCCGGGAGCGTTTTCAGGATCGAATCGGGCAGTTCAAAGTTCATGCCCGTCCCTGTTACCAGCTCCGCCTTCTCGTTGATCGTCATGGCGGCGATCACCTTTTTCACCGGAGCCTGACCCAATTGAGGGGTTTTGGAT
>WFRO01000067.1 GCA_015486475.1 Bacteroidales bacterium | reverse complement strand
TTCACTCACGGGCCCACCTGCTGCGGGCAGCCCAGGAAGGGATCGCTTTCTCCTTCCGTTACGGTCTGGAGATCATGAAAAAAACGGGGGTGGACACGCAGGTGATGCGGGCCGGCCATGCCAATATGTTCCTGAGCCCCCTCTTTGCCGGTGCGCTGGCGACGGTGGCCGATACGCAGATCGAACTGTACGATACCGATGGGTCGCAGGGGGCAGCCCTGGGAGCGGCTCTCGGAGCCGGTTTTTATAAAACCCCGGCAGAGTGCTTCCGTTCGCTCACCAAAAAAGAGGTGATCCTGCCTGATCCTTCGCTCAGGGATGCTTATGAGCAGGCTTACGGGAAATGGCTGGAGATCCTGGAGAGAACCCTGCAGGAAGGCTGACAGTCCTCTTCAGGGTTCCCCCTTTATTCCATTGTTAACCAAAACACAAGAAAATGAAAGTTACCCTTGGTCAGAAAGAGTTTTTCCCGGGCATTGGGGCGATCCCCTACGAGGGAAAAGAGTCGGACAACCCGCTTGCCTTCAAATGGTACAATGCGGAGCAGACGGTACGTGGCAAAACGATGAAAGAGCATTTCCGTTTTGCGGTGGCCTACTGGCACACCTTCGGCAATACGGGCAATGATCCTTTCGGCGCCGGCACCAAAGTGTTCCCGTGGATGGAGTATGCCACGCCCCTGGAACGGGCCCGGGCCAAAATGGATGCAGCCTTTGAGTTCTTCACCAAGCTGGGAACTCCTTACTACTGTTTTCATGATTTCGACCTGGTGGAGGAAGCGGACACCTTTGCCGAATCAGAGAAAAGGCTGGCCACGATGGTGGAGATCGCTGCCGAAAAGCAGAAAGCTTCTGGGGTGAAGCTGCTCTGGGGTACCTCGAATCTTTTCTCACATCCCCGTTATATGAACGGTGCGGCCACCAATCCCGACCTCCGTGTTGTGGCCCATGCAGGTGCCCAGGTGAAGAACGCCCTGGATGCCACCATCGCCCTGGGCGGGGAGAATTATGTCTTCTGGGGTGGCCGTGAAGGGTATCTCTCCCTCCTCAATACCGACATGAAAAGGGAGAAAGATCACCTCGCGCGTTTCCTTTCCATGGCCCGGGACTATGCGCGCCGCAACGGATTTAAGGGCACCTTCCTGATCGAGCCCAAACCCATGGAGCCTACCAAGCACCAGTACGACTACGATGCTGAGACGGTGATCGGTTTCCTCCGGCATTACGGGCTGGACGGGGATTTCAAGCTGAACATCGAGGTCAATCATGCCACGCTGGCCGGCCACACCTTCCAGCATGAACTGCAGGCCGCCGCCGATGCCGGCCTCCTCGGCAGTATCGATGCCAACCGCGGGGATTATCAGAACGGCTGGGATACCGACCAGTTCGTCATCAACCTCTATGAGACGGTGGAGGCCATGCTGGTCATCCTGCGTGCCGGGGGCTTCACCACCGGCGGGATCAACTTCGATGCCAAGACCCGCCGCAACTCCACCGACCTGGAAGATATTTTCATCGCCCACATTGCAGCCATGGATATCTTTGCCCGTGCCCTGCTGATAACGGACCGTCTGCTTACGGAGTCCCCCTATCTGAAAAAGCTGGAAGAGCGGTATGCTTCCTTTGACAAAGGGGACGGGGCTGCCTTTGAGCAGGGACGTCTGACCCTCGAAGACCTCTACCGGCTGCAGTCGCAGTGGGGAGAGCCGCCGCTCACGAGCGGGAAGCAGGAGTGGTTCGAGCAGCTCATCAATCAGTATATCTAAAAGATCTTTGTCATGACACACCACAACGAGGGGAACCGTGCTTACATCATGGCCATCACCCTGGTGGCCACCCTGGGAGGTCTGCTTTTCGGTTATGATACGGCCGTGATCTCCGGGGCTGTCAAATCGCTCCAGGGCTTCTTCATTGATCCCCTGGCGCTGGACCCTCACCAGGCCTCTAAGGTGATCCTGCAGTACCGTCTCAGTGTGACCGTGGTCATTGCGATCATCCTGTATGCTGCCGGAGCCATCCTCGTGAAGCTCTACGGCCGGAAGAAAGGCGCTGTGATCACAGCCTTCCTGGCGGTGGCAGCACTCGTGGCAGTGGTGGTTCTCCTGCGCAACCCCCTGACGTTCACGGAGGAGACAGCCAATTCACTGAAGGGCTTCACGATCTCCTCAGCCCTCGTAGGTTGTATTATCGGGGGCAGCATCGGCGGCTTTGTGAGCCGCAAGATGGGTCGTCGCCAGGGACTGTTGCTGGCTGCTTTTCTCTTCTTCCTCTCGGCCGTGGGATCGGCCATCCCGGAGAAGATGAACGTATTCATGGTACAGCCGGTGATCTCTTTCATCATCTACCGTATCATCGGCGGAATAGGGGTGGGGCTGGCTTCCATGCTCTCGCCCATGTACATTGCCGAGATCGCTCCCTCCGGGATCCGGGGACGGCTGGTGTCGTGGAACCAGTTCGCCATCATTTTCGGCATGCTGGTGGTCTATTTTGTGAACTACTACATCGCCTATACCCATTCGGGGGACGATACCTGGCTGAAGCTCACCGGCTGGCGCTGGATGTTCGCCTCCGAGACGATCCCGGCCCTGCTCTTTTTCTTCCTGCTTTTCTTCGTTCCCGAGACGCCCCGTTATCTGGTGCTGGCAGGGAAAGAGCAGGAAGCGGAGAAAGTGCTGGAGAAAGTTTCCGGGAGAGGAGTGGCCGGCAGGATCCTCGCGGAGATACGCGACACGCTGCGGGAGCGGTCGGTGCCGTGGCTCTCTTTCGGAGGAATGGTCATCTTCATCGGCATCATGCTGTCGGTCTTCCAGCAGTTCGTCGGTATCAATGTGGTGCTGTACTATGCACCGGAGATCTTCCGCAACATGGGTTCAGCCACTGATACGGCCCTGCTGCAGACAGCCATTGTGGGGACGATCAACCTGCTCTTCACCGTTCTGGCCATTGTGACGGTCGACCGTTTTGGCCGCAAACCCCTGCAGATCATCGGTGCGCTGGGGATGGCCGTGGCCATGTTCGGCCTGGGCATGACCTTTTATCTGCAGCGCCTGGGGATGAGCTCGCTGGTGTTCATGCTGATGTATGTGGCTTTCTTTGCCATGTCGTGGGGGCCCGTGACGTGGGTGCTTCTCTCGGAGATCTTTCCCAACAGCATCCGGGGTGCTATGTCCATCGCTGTGGCGTCACAGTGGGTAGCCAACCTGATCATCTCCTGGACCTT
>WFRO01000066.1 GCA_015486475.1 Bacteroidales bacterium | reverse complement strand
ATCCAGCACCTTGCACTCCTGAATGATCCTGTCCACGAGGGTCGTTTTCCCGTGGTCAACATGGGCGATTATAGCTATATTCCTGATAGACTGCATAATAATAAATTACCTCCCTGAATGAGGGCGCAAAGGTACGAAAAAGTTCGTAGTTCATAGTTCGTAGTTCGTAGTTCGTAGTTCATAGTTCATAGTGAATAAGGAAATTGGTGATTAGGGAGAAATCATTTAGATTTACAGAAAAAACAGGATGATCGAGATGAAGATACCGGGTCAGGGGGATCCCTGGCAGTTGCAACATCTGGCGCTGGACCTGAACGGCACGCTGGCCCTGGATGGCATGTTGCTCCCCGGCGTGGGGGATCGCATCAGGCAACTCTCCTCCCTGCTGGATGTTTACATCCTCACCGCGGACACTTTCGGTACAGCGGCCCGGCAGTTTGCGGAATACCCCTGCAAGCTGCACCTCCTGGACCCTCACGATCAGATCATGCAGAAAGAGACATTCGTCAGAGACCTGGGTGCTTCGCGATGTGTAGCCATCGGCAACGGCATGAACGACCAGGGCATGCTGCAGGCCGCCCGTCTCGGTATTTGCATCACCGGCCCGGAAGGCGCTGCCCGTGCAGCCGTCGAGGCCGCCGATATCGTGATCCCCTCCATCACCGATGCCCTCGATCTGCTCCTGCATACCAAAAGACTGGTCGCTACGCTGAGGAAATAGTTGGTGGTTGGTGGTCCCGCAGTTGACAGGACATAGTTTTACATCATACCAGGGTCATAATACATTACCAAATCTGATCCCTAAATAAATTGAACGTGGATAGGCCGGACCGTAGATATAGGCCGGATCGCGGTCGATGCCGGTATCAAAATCATTCTGGTAACTATTGAAGATGTTTTTGAAAGCTGCGTAGATCTGCAATTTTGACCCGTTCAGCGTAAAATCATAAGAGCCTTTGAGGCCGACATTGTGGAAAGACCTGCTTGTCCGGAGGGTTCCTCCCGCCGGGTCCGGCTGGTCAGGGCCGAAATAGGGCACAAGCATCGGGCCCGTATAGGTGTAATTCAGGGAAAGAGAGAGTGCCCCGGTCACTTTCATTTCAGCTGTTCCATAACCATAGGTTGCAGGTGTCCTGAAAAAACGGGTCTCTCCGAAATTCTGAGGTTCCTGATACCTGCTTTGTTGAAAGGTGAAGCCACTGCGCAAAGTGATACGGTTGGCAGGTACAATGTTCAGTTCCAGATTCAAACCATTCACTATGGCACCGGAAGATGCATTTTTTCTGGTATAGTACACCACACCGTTCTCATCCGGCATACCTATCTCATTCATGAAAGGATCCAGCAGATGTGTATAAAATCCTTCCATAACAAATTCATAAGGAGACTTCGACTTACCATTATGAAAGCTTACCGACAGACTGTAACTTCTACTGTGTTCAGGCTTCAGGGCAGGGTCATTGCGGATGATCACTTTCCGGGATCCGGACGAAGCAATATGCAGATCTTCATCAAAGATCTGGGGAGCCCGGTACCCTGTAGATACATTCCCCCGCAGGCTTATGTGCGGGGAGAGATCATATTTAACACTCAGTCGCGGACTCAGAACATTGCCTGAATTATTATTGTACGTATTGATCTCATCACTGATACGGTAATGATCGTATCGCATGCCCACCGAAAAAAGCCAATGGGTGATCCGGTAATCTGTCTGGAAAAAGACACCGGGCGTAAAACTTTTCTGACGCGTTACGGGAACGTCCGGGGTATGGGGAATACTGACGATCGTATCATCCATGATAACGGCATTTTCAATATCGGGATATCCTTGTTTGATGTCCTCCATGGATTCTCCGGGCATTTCCGTACCTGCTACCAGTTTCCATGATCTCCACACTTTCTTGTACTGCAGACCCGTCACCCAGGAAAAGTCATGGGTCATGCCATAGTCCTTCAGACTTTTTTCCGCACCATAATAGGAATGTCTGTGCACACCCTGTCCCGAGAAATAGAAGGATAGTTCGTCACTGTTGTTGATCTCCAGATCATAGGAAAGGGATCCTGAAGATATCTGATGGTTCACCCATTCGGCAATATCCGCCTCATGCGGGGGCACATCCATGGGACCACCTCCTCTCCTGTCTTCGGCAATGTGAAAAAGGTCGAAGTTTATTTTGCTGTGATATCCCAGGCGATGGTATCCCCGGACACCGAAAGTAATATTCCTGATGTCGGGTGTTTCCGACAAGCCATCATCATTGGCATCAAAATGCTTCTTATTTTGATAGTTCCCAAAAAGAGCCAGTCCGCCTTTGTGGTCGTCACTTACCACCGAGGCATTGGCCTGTACGGAAAGATCAGGAGCCGTGGAAGCCCTGCCTGGACTGCCCACGCCCACAAACCCGTCATTGAGAGATACGGCAAAAGTATTGTTAAGCGGATCTTTCAGGAGGATATTCACCGTGCCGGCAATGGCGTTGCTGCCATAAAGAGCAGATCCTCCCCCACGGATCACCTCTATGCGGTCGATCATGTTGGAAGGGATCAGCTCCAGACCATATACCGCAGCCAGACTGCTGAATACAGCATGACCGTTGATCAGGATCTGCGAATAAGCTCCCTTCATACCATTGATCCGCAACTGGCTGAAACCACAGTTCTGGCAATCGGTCTCCGTACGCAGCCCCGGGCAAAAATTCAATCCTTCACGCATCTGTACCGACTGGATCGCCGAGAAAAGTTTCGGAGATACCGTATTGATGATCACCGGGGATGAAGACCGTTTATCTGCACTCCGGTTCCCGGTCACTACCACGGCATCCATTCCCAGCACATCTTCTTCCAGATCAAAGTTTATCTCAAGGGTCTTGCCGGCGACAGTGGTAACCTGTCTCTCCACAGGTTTGTAGCCCAGCGAACGTGCCTCGATCACCAGCGTGTCCACCGGCAGGTTCTCCAGCATATAATGCCCCGTAGCATCTGTCATCGTGCCTATGGTAGTACCTTTCACCACGATGGTCACATAAGGGATATGCTTCCCTCCGGAAATAACATGCCCCACAATATTGGCATCGCTTAAATTCTTTTTTTGTCCTGCAACCGGATCCATGACACTGAAAAAAACCACGCCAAGGATCAATATATACCTTTTCATTGGTCTCAAATTATAATATTCATTATGACCACCTCTGCAGAGCACGAAAGGCCCTCAGGGATCAAAAAAAACAATGATCAATAACAACAGGATATCTGCCGGGATACTCCGGCGGAGGGTCATATAAAAGCGGGAGGAGGACGTACCCTGAGAACAGGCAGGGAACAGGTTATGGTAACAACTTTCTCAGGCGCGAAACGAGCTTTTTTCGAGTTGTCGGGGGAAAAGACCGTCAGCGGATCTTCACCAGGGAAATAAATATAATGAAGGCTCAGAAAAACATATTGTTCCGGTGTATGACTATGTGATGATACCGGTATTTTTCCCTGTTTTTCCTTGTTGTGTTTCAGATAAGGATGGGCATGCACGATGACCGTACCATCGGGCAGGAGATGAGTATGGGTAAAAAGGGCTTTGTTGAGATAGGAAAGAAAGATCACAGCCCCAACAAGAAGCAACGCGGTTTTCTGTATGGCAGATCCTCTTTTCATACTCTTCCTTATTCAGATCGGATGCAAATTTAGATCAATAATTTCAATGATCATCTTCTCTGCCATAAAAAAAGCAGGTTTTCACCGATCTTTACTCTGCCTGACGAAAAAATCTCTCAGGTTCACGAACAAAGAGATCCCCAGGGCCACCAGGAAAGTGATCAGGGTCACCCGGTCCACTAAGGCTGCCGGGAGATCCAGATGGAAAAGGCGTTGCAGGAGGTATTTGATATAAGAGTTGGGGAGGCCGGTATGGCCCAGATGTTCCAGGATACGGAAATGCCAGTCGGTGAGGGGACAGTAGCCCCATCCGTAAAAGATCCCCAGCAGCGACCAGGAGGCCCCGGTGAGGAGCAGCGTGATCAGGTTCGCCAGTCGCGTCTTCTTCCAGATCCACCCGGTCAGGTTAAAGATCACCAGAGCCAGGTGAAAGACCAGGAAAAAAATGTCTGAAATGCGATAAAAAATCTGAGTCATAAAGGGAATTTGGAGTGTGGAGTGTGGAGTGTGGAGTTAAAAGTAAAAAGTGACTAAAGTTAAAAGTTATCAGATCTCTTTTGCCTTTTGCCTTTCTTCGTCCGACGTAGCTTTAGCGAAGTCGGATGCCTTTTGCCTTTTGCCTTTATACTTTTGCCTTAATCTTCCCATTTCATCACGATCTTCCCTATCGATTTCCGGCTCTCCAGAAACTCATGGGCGGCAGCGATCTCAGTGGCGGGATACTCCCTTCCGACCACGGGTTTCAGTTTTCCTGCGGCCGTCAGGCGCACCACCTTCTGCATGGCTTTCTGCAGGATCTCCGGTTTGTGGTCGGCGATCTTCAGCATGTTCACTCCGAGGACACCTTTGGAGTTCATGATGAGTCCCACAGGATGGAGGAACCCGAAACCAAACAGAAGCTTAAGTGATGCCAGAGGATCCTTCCGGTGGTTGAGCTGGTCGGAGGCGCCATAGGCAACGATCCTCCCGCCCACGGCCAGGATCTTGCGGCTTCTGCTGAAGTTCTTCCCTCCCACCGGGTCGAAGATCACGTCCGGCAGGCGACCACCTGTCAGGCGGGGGAGCTCTTCCACAAAGTCCTTTTCGCGGTAGTTCACGGCATACTCCACGCCGTTCTCTTTCAGGAACCGGATCTTCTCCTCCGATCCGGCGGTGCCGGCGACCGTGGCGCCTCTCATGCGTGCGATCTGTGTCAGGGCGATGCCCACACCGCCGGCAGCAGCATGGACCAATACCAGCTCTCCTTCCCGGATATTGGCCATGTCAATGGCAGCATGCCAGGCCGTGCAATACTGGGTAGCCAAAGCGGTGCCTGCCGCATCGCTCACCCTTTCCGGCAGGGGCACTACCGCCAGGTCAGGAGCCGTAACATACTGTGCATATCCTCCGAAACGGGTAAAGGCCACCACCCGCTCCCCCTCCTTCAGGGAAGCAACGTTGCTCTTTTCCACAGTACCCACCACCTCGTAGCCCGGCACAAAAGGTGTTTTGGGCGCTTCGCGGTACAGCCCCAGGCGCGACATCACGTCGGCAAAGTTCAGGCCGAAGGAGCTTACCCTGATCAGCACCTCCCCCTCCCCCGGCTCCGGGACAGGCAGGTCCGTGATCTGAAAAGCTTTGTCCGCTTTTCCGTATTTAACTAATTGTATGGCTTTCATAATAAGCCAAAAGTAAGAAGGAAAAAGGATAAAAGAAAATGGAAGAATGGGACAGGGAAATAATGATTTCTGATTTCTGAATGGGAAGAGAGGCTTCACGCAGAGGACGCAAAGAAGTACGCAATGAGCGCAAAGAAAGGAAGTCGAAAAGTCGAAAAGTCCAAAGTCGAAAAGGTCGAAAAGT
>WFRO01000065.1 GCA_015486475.1 Bacteroidales bacterium | reverse complement strand
GACCTGATGGACCAGTTCGTTGGCCAGGGTGAGATAGAGGATGGCGTCTTCGTCCTGCTCGCCGTTGTAATAGTTCTCATAGGAGGTGAAATCCCTCCCCAGGCCGTGGTCGAGGTAGAGCATGGAGGTCACCCCGTCGAAGCGGAACCCGTCGAAACGGTATTCCTCCTGCCAGTATTTCAGGTTGGAGAGGAGGAAGTGCAGCACTTCGTGTTTACCGTAATTAAAGCAGAGGGAGTTCCAGGCAGGGTGCTCACCGCGGGGCCCTTCGTGGAAATACTGGCTGCGGGTACCGTCGAACAGGGCCAGCCCTTCCACTTCGTTGCGTACGGCATGAGAATGCACGATATCCATGATCACACGGATGCCGTATTCATGTGCTTTGTCGATGAGCGACCGCAGGTCGTCGGGGGTGCCGAAGCGTGAAGAGGCCGCAAAAAAGCTGGATACATGGTACCCGAACGAGCCGTAATAGGGGTGTTCCTGGATGGCCATCAGCTGGATGGTGTTGTAACCGCTCTCTGCTATGTAAGGCAGCAAACGGTCCCGGAACCCGGCGTAGGTGAATACCTTTTCCTCTTCCCCGCTCATGCCGATGTGGGCTTCATAGATAAAAGGAGCTTCCTCCGCTGAAGGAAGATCTTTGATCTTCATCTCGTAAGGATCGGGGGGATCCCATACCTGGGCATTGAACAGTTGGGTCTCCTCATCCTGTACCACGCGGGTGGCGTACGAGGGAATGCGTTCTCCCCGCTGGTCATCCCAGTGTATCGAGAGATGAAAAAGATCAAGATGTTTGAGCCGGTCGTGGGGCAGACGCAGCTCCCATACCCCGTCAGCCACAGCTTTTAACCGGAACTCCGGCTGTTCCTGCCAATGGGAGCCCTCACACAGCAGGTAGATGCGGTCGGCATTGGGAGCCCACTCACGGAAAACCCACGTTTTCTTTTTTTTGTGAAGGCCGAAATAATGATGCCCATTGGCAAAATCCTTTAGCTTTTTGCCTGACGTCAACACTTCCCTGACCTGCCTGTATTTGTTGATCCTGCCCAGGATGACCTTCTCATAAGGTCTGAGCCAGGGATCCTTTTGAACATATTCGGGAGTTTTCATCTGCCGCTGACAATGGTACATACGAAAATAACAAAATAATCGGCATAACAGACGGCAGAAAATTATAACTTTGCGCAGCATTTTTCGAATGGGGGCAATATGATCGTATATCACTCTTTGGAAGAGATCCACATCCGGAAACCGGTGGTGAGCATCGGCGTTTTTGACGGAGTTCACGTCGGTCACAGGTATCTCTTCGACCGCATGAGAGAGGAGGCACGTCGCAGGGACGGGGAGACCCTCGTCATCACGTTCTGGCCTCACCCCCGCATTGTGCTGAACCATCACCCTGAAAAGATCAGATATCTCTCTACCCTTCAGGGGAAAGAGGAGCTGCTGGAGGAGTGTGGCATCGATCATCTGGTGGTGCTGGAGTTCACGGAGGAGATACGCAACCTGGATGCCCGTGCTTTTGTTGAGAAGGTGCTGGTGGAGAAGATCGGGGTGGACACCCTGGTGATGGGTTTCGACCATGTCTTCGGCCGCGACCGCCAGGGGGATTATGAGCATGTATCCCTGCTGGGAAAGGAAATGGGATTCCGTGTGGTGAGGGTAGAAGCGATGAAAGTGGACGGGAAAACCGTCAGCTCTTCCCTGATCCGGGATATCCTGTGGCAGGGCGATGTGGCAGGCGCCGTAAAATACCTGGGATACCACTATTTCATCCTGGGCCGCATCGTCGGAGGGAAAAGGATCGGCCGCAGCATGGGGTTCCCCACGGCCAACATCCGGCCGGATGATGAGCATAAGCTGATCCCGGCCGACGGGGTGTATGCCGTGAAGGTGCTGATATCGGGAAAAGAATTCGGAGGCATGCTCAACATCGGCATACGGCCGACGGTGAACAACGGCTTCCCGGAAAAGACCATCGAGGTGCATGTTTTTGATTTCCACGGGGATATATACGGGCAGGACGTTGTTGTGACCTTCATCGACCGCATCCGCGATGAGAAAAAATTTGACAACATCGAGGAGCTGGCGCTCCGTCTGGAAGAAGATAAAAAAAAGGCGTTGGAACTGCTAAAGGAACGATGATCGATGAACGATGAAGGATGAACGAATGACGACTAACTACCAACCACGAACCACGAACTATTAACCCGATACTAAAAACTCCCAACTCGTAACTCCAAACTCCACCCTCCACACTTAATAAAGCATAACCCAAAAAGTTTGTATTTTTGTAAATTATCATTAAAAACGAAGTATAATGAATGTAACTGAGACAATAGTTTCGACCCTGCCTTACAAAGTGAAGGATCTTTCCCTGGCCCCATTCGGCCGGAAGGAGATCGAACTGGCGGAAAAAGAAATGCCGGGGCTCATGTCCCTGCGGGAAAAGTATGCCGGAGAGAAACCTCTGAAGGGAGCCCGTATCACCGGGTCCCTGCACATGACCATCCAGACAGCCGTCCTGATCAAGACCCTGGCGGAGTTGGGGGCGGATGTGCGCTGGGCCAGCTGTAACATCTTTTCCACCCAGGACCATGCGGCGGCAGCCATGGCCGATATGGGTGTCCCGGTCTTTGCCTGGAAAGGAGAGACCCTCGAGGAGTACTGGTGGAGCACGGTGCAGGCTCTTTCTTTCCCCGAAGGCAAAGGACCGCATCTGGTCGTGGACGACGGAGGTGATGCCACCCTGATCATTCACAAAGGATATGCTGTGGAAGAGAACCCTGCCCTGCTGGATGAAAAGGGTTCCAACAGGGAAGAACAGATCATCATCGACACCCTTCGCAGGGTATATGAGGAGGATCCGACAAAGTGGCACCGTCTGGTCAAAGAGTGGAAAGGCGTTTCCGAAGAGACGACCACCGGCGTGCACCGTCTGTACCAGATGAAAGAGAGAGGAGAGCTGCTGGCCCCTGCCATCAATGTGAACGATTCGGTAACCAAGTCGAAGTTCGACAATCTCTACGGATGCCGTGAGTCGCTGGCCGACGGTATCAAACGGGCCACGGACATCATGCTGGCCGGCAAGGTGGTGGTGGTATGCGGTTACGGCGATGTGGGCAAAGGATCGGCCCAGTCGATGCGCAACTT
>WFRO01000064.1 GCA_015486475.1 Bacteroidales bacterium | reverse complement strand
TCCCCACCACTGTGGGCGATAAGGTCAATCATTATTCGGCCGTCGCCATCAACCGGGCCTCCGCCTGTTTCATTGACCTGAACACCTTCCGTAAAATGATCTTTGAGAACGGACACTTTGCCTGGGAGATCATCCTCACCCTCTGCAAGTTTGAGCTGCAGCAGTTCCATCGCTGCATCAACCTCACCCAGAAACAGCTTAACGGCAAGCTGGCCGGGACGCTGCTCGACCTGTCGGGGAACATCTATAAATCGGATTCATTCCGGCTCGACCTCTCACGCAACGATCTGGCCGAGATGCTCGGCACCTCCCGCGAGAGTATCAGCCGGCTGCTGAACGAGTTTGCCGACGAGGGCCTGATCCGTCTTTCCGGCAAGGAGATCACGATCCTGGAGAAGGAAAGACTAAGGGATATCAGCAGAACGGGATAGGGAAAGTTCGAAGCTCGATGCTCGATGCTCGAATTAAAACCACAAACTACCAACCACCAACCACCAACTTTTAACTTTAGGCACTTTCAACTTTTAACTCAAAAATACAACCTGAACCCCAGGGAGGTGTTCTTCACCCAGGGTCTCCGCTCTTCGATGTTGGTCAGTTCATAACGATAAAAGGAGAATTGCAGTCCCACATCGAAATCACTGGATCCGGTATAACCGATCCGCAGATGGTAAATGTTGGTATGATCGAATTCCAGGAGCGTGTTTTCGGGCCTGGAAGAAAAAGCATATCCGAAATTCAGACCCACAGGCACCCGATACCGGGGATTGAAGTCCACATCTCCCGACAGGCTGATCCCCGTAAAAAAGCTGTTGACGCCACGGACGAACGACTCGCCGTACAGAAAATCCGTTTCAAAAAGCACCCCGATGGTCTGACTGACGGCCCAGGCCCCTTTCACTCCCACCCCGCCATTCATCACAGGGATGTTTTTTGTTATCTTCGGATTGGGGACACTGTCGAGCAGATCATTGATGTACCCGATAATATCCACAAAGGAACCTGACAGATTTTGCAGGTACAGGGTACCGGAGAGCTCGAAATTGTCATTATGGTACAGCCGTATCAGCCAGCCGATAGAACCTCCCGAGAGCGAGTTCAGGCCATCCACCAGGATGGTGGATACATCCGACCCTACACGTCCTACGAGACCATAATTGAAATAGAGGGCCAGCCAGTCGTTGACCCGCTGCTGGTACTCCAGGCCGGCATTGAAGAACATCAGCTGACCGCTAAAGTCAAGGATCACTTCATCTCCCACATTGTAACCGGAGAAGTGCATAGTGCCCGTGTTTCCCAGGCCTATCGATCCGGCAAGATAGGTCTTGATAAAAGGGCTTTTGGTCTGATCGCTCATGTGAAAGGCATGCCCCCCGAGCATGGGCTTACGGTAAAAGTTACGGGACGTATCCACCTGGGCAGTAACGCTCAGCATCATGCCTAACCAGAGGATCAGTGTCAATGCCTTTTTCATGGCTTTTGCCTGTTATTACCGAACAAGGGAAAATCCAGTCCTACGGAAAGCTGAATACCACGCGTACGCACGCGCGGCAGATAGGCAGGATCCAGATCCTCTTTACGAACCGTATTGATCAGGGACTGAAAATACCTGATCTCACCGAAAAGATATTTGTTGTTCCACACCTTCCATCTCCGTCCCACACCGAATTGCAGATAGACATTGAGGGATGCCACCTTGTCACTGATATCGTTCCTCCCATCCGTACCATCCACATATTTATAAAAGGATTTCAGCGGCTTGGCAATTCCTGCCCCGCCCAGCACGTACCACTTCTTTTTTTTAGTGAGCACCTTAATGATTATGGGAAAAGAAAAATAGGAAAGATAGATCTTAACACTGTCTACCGGCTCATCAATATCCTTCACACGAAAGCTCACTTTGGTGCCTTTACGGGTAAAATACGGCTGAAAGCTAACGATCACCTGGTCATTAAAATTGTACTCCACAAAACCGCCGATGTCACCGTTGGGCAGTGTTTTGAAATAGACGTCCTGCGGCGTATCCCCCCGTAACTTACTGAGGTTCATTCCACCGTATACGCCCGCCGAGAATTGGGCCTGCAGGGTCATGACAGGCAACAGGGAGAGAATGACCAGGTATTTCTTCATTTTTCTCACGGCTACCGGAGGGATCTGGATTTATGTGTTAAATTTAGAAAAAAAAATGAAAGATTGAAGGGGAGTTTATAGTTCTTAGTTCAGAGTTCAGAGTTAGTAGTATCGGGTATCGGGTATCGAGTATCGAGTATCGAGTATCGAGTATCGTGTTATGAGTTTTGAATTTTGAATTTTGTGCTTTGAATTTTAAGTATCAAGTTGGTGGTTCGTAGTTAGTGTCTCTTGGTTCTTGTCTCTTGTCTCTTGTCTCTTGTCTCTTGTCTCTTGTCTCTTGGTTCATCATTCATCATTCATCTTTCATCGTTCGCCATTCATCCTTCCCAAAATTCTTCTCTTTTCTCCCGCATCCTTGTCATTGTCATCTTTTTCCCTTAACTTGAAGATTTTAACCGCTTTGCACATTCACCCAAAACAACCCGTCATGAAAACAATCATCACTTTTTCAACATCGAGGTATAGGCACCAGCCGGCAACAGGTTTGATCTTCCTGGCTTTTCTTTTATCATTTGTATTGTCTCAGCAGGCTTCTGCACAAGTGCCGCAGGGCATCAATTATCAGGCGGTTGTCCGTGACAACAACGGAATGATCGTGAAAGCCGGGGATGTCGCATTCAGGATCAGTCTCAGACAGAGCAGTGAAGATGGTACGGTGATCTACTCCGAGACACATCAGGTAACTACCAGTAACGAAGGGATCATTTCTCTCGAGATCGGCCGGGGTACGGTGGTCAGTGGTGACTTCAGCGCCATTGACTGGAGCCAGGGGCCCTTTTATCTGGAAGTAGAAGCCGATGTCACAGGAGGTACAGATTATGTCCTTATGGGTAATTCGGAGTTACTCAGTGTACCCTTTGCCATGCAGTCGGCAGGTGTTAGCAGTCTGAAGCAACTGGATATCCGGGGAGATGATATCACCTCCGATTCGGCGCTGTTCACCGTTCGCCGCAAAGACGGACAAATTGTTTTTGCCGTATATAATGACGGGGTCCGTGTTTACATTGACACGGCCTCCGGCAAAAGACCGCGGGGAGGCTTCGCTATTGGCAGTTTTAATTTTAATAAAAAAGGAGAAAGCCAGGACTATATGCGGGTCACCCCCGACAGCACCAGGATCTATGTTAAAAAGGACAAATCCGAGGGTCACCGCGGCGGCTTTGCCATTGGCAGTTTCTCCCGGGGGAAAGGCGGATCCACCAATTTCCTGAGCCTGACACCGGAAAATTATTTTATCGGCGAGGAGGCCGGATACTCGAACACAACCGGTTTGTACAACTCTTTTCTCGGATACAAGGCCGGCCGCAGCAATACGACCGGTGAACAAAACCTGTTTATGGGGTACCTGGCCGGTTACCAGAACATTGAGGGTTCCGGGAATATTTTTATCGGGAACCTGGCTGGTTTATCCAATGTGAACGGGGAACAAAATATTTTTATCGGCCAGGAAAGTGGATATAACAATATTTCCGGAAAGCTGAACACCTGTATCGGATACCAGAGCGGATATTCCCTGGATACCAGTGATTACAATACGTTTATCGGATTTTGGGCCGGACGGGTAAACACTTCAGGTGAACTGAATACTTTTTTAGGAGCCCAGGCAGGCGAATTTAATGTGGCGGGCAAATTAAACACAGTTATTGGTGCTTTTGCCGGGCAGGAGGGAGCTCTTGGGAATTTTAATACATTTGTGGGTATGAGAGCAGGAAGCAAAAATACAGGAAATGGCAATACGTTCCTGGGAGTATCTGCAGGGGTGAACAATGACAATGGGAATGATAATGTCTTTATCGGCCGGAGTAGTGGTGAACAAAATACCGGGACTTCCAATGTCTTTGTCGGGGCAGGCTCCGGTGCTGCGAATGATGGGGATCACAACGTATTTATCGGCGATAATGCAGGAAATAACATGCACGGATCAAATAAACTGGTTATACATAATGCAGATGCAGAAAGCACACAGTCTCTGATCTATGGTGAATTTGATCATGATGTGCTGCGCCTGAATGCCCTGACAACCATCCGCGATGCCCTCATCCTCGAACCCCAATCCTCACCCCCTGCCGATCCCGTCGAGGGGATGATGTACATGGACCGCAACGATCATACGCTGAAAGTTTATGACGGCACCACCTGGCATGCATTGTGGTAAGGGGAGTGCACAGTTCAGAGTTCAGAGTTCATAGTTCATAGTTCCAGGGGGCTGGGTGCTGCCCGCCCGGATGACGCCAGTCGGACGGGGGTGCTAGGTGCTAGGTGCTGGGT
>WFRO01000063.1 GCA_015486475.1 Bacteroidales bacterium | reverse complement strand
CCCCCTGACCATCCATGCAGGCATAGGCACTGACGTACTGGACCAGCACGACTGGTTCGACGGCGAGGCCAAAGGAGGCTGCTCGGGGCGTGATTTCCTGATCTATGCGGAACATATCACCCATTTCACCGAAGGCGGCATGGTGCTTAACATCGGCAGCGCTGTTACCGGGCCGGAGGTGTTCCTTAAGGCTGCCTCCATGGCCGGCAACATCGGGAAGGTGCCGGAAGGCATCATCACGGCCGATTTTGATATACGGCCTTATGACCCGGGTGTCTTCAGCAATGAGGAGGCTGTGGGGTACTATTTCCGTGATCAGAAAAGCATCGTCACCAGGGTCCCGCAGGCGTATCACGGCGAAGGGATCTATATCGGCGGTAACCAGAAGGTGACGGTGCCTTTGTTGTATCAGAAGATCATTGAAAAATTATAATATGAAAGAAGAACGTATCAAAGAGATCCTGGACAGGATCAGGGATGTGCGGCTGGCCGTGTATGGTGATTTTTGCCTGGATGCCTATTGGGTGATGGACCCGGACGGGTCGGAGGTCTCGGTGGAGACAGGCCTGCAGGCCGAGGCTGTGGCCCGTCAGGCCTATTCCCCCGGTGGCGCCGGTAATATCGTGGCCAACCTGGCGGCCCTGCAGCCGGGGGCTATCAGGCTCATAGGTGTGGTGGGGGACGATATCCACGGTCGTGAGCTCTCCTCCCAGTTGCGATCCCTGGGGGCAGACACCTCTGCACTGCTCATCCAGCAGGAGGATTTCGATACTTATACTTACACCAAACGGATATACGGGGAAGCAGAGGGAGCCCGCATCGATTTTGGTGTGAAGAACAAGCGCTCCAAAGAGACCGATGAGATTCTGCTGCAAAATATCGAACAGGCCCTGCAGGAGTATGATGCCCTGATCTTCAATCAGCAGGTGATGAACAGCATCCCCAATCCGGAGTTCATTGAGAAGGCCAATGCTCTCTTTGACAAGTACAATGACCGGATCGTGGTCCTCGACTCGCGGCATTACAACGGTTTGTTTCGCAACGTCATCCGTAAGGCCAACGATGTGGAGGTGGCCGTGCTCAACGGCCGGGAGGTGACCCCGCAGGACCATATTCCCTTGTCGGATGTGAAAAAGTATGCAAAGAATATATTTGACCGGTATCACAAGCCGGTCTTTGCCACCTGCGGTCCCAAAGGGATCATCGTGGCCGATGAGACCGGTCTGCACGAGGTGCCGGGCATCCTCCTGACCAGGCAACTGGACACTGTGGGGGCCGGCGACACCACCATCAGTGCCCTTACCTCGGCACTGGCAGCCGGTATTCCGCCGGTGGAAGCCGCCTCCTTTGCCAACCTCGCTGCCGCGGTCACCGTACAAAAGCTCTATACCACCGGTACGGCCACTGACGAGGAGATCCTCGCCCTGAACAGGGAGGCTGTCTACAACTACCGTCCCGAGCTGGCAGAGGACCCGCGCATGGCGCAGTACCTGCCGGAGACGGAGTTCGAAGTGTGTGATCCGGCCGTTACCGGCCGCTTCGGTCGGGTAAAACACGTACTGTTCGATAATGACGGTACCCTCAGCACCCTGCGCCAGGGATGGGAAGAGGTGATGGAGCCGGTGATGATACAGGCTATCCTGGGGGAAGAGTGGCAATCCGTGGATGCTAATACTTATCGTAAAGTGCAGGAGCAGGTGCGGCAGTACATAGATGCTTCGACAGGCATTCAGACCATCCTGCAGATGGAGGCCCTGGTGGAGATGGTGAGGCAGGCCGGTTTCGTGCCGGAAGAGAAGATCCTCGATAAATTCGGATATAAAAAGATCTACAACGATGCGCTGATGGAGGTGGTCAACCGGCGCCTGGAGAAGCTGCACCGGGGTGAGCTGGGTGTGGAAGATTATACCCTTAAGGGAGCGATCCCCTTCCTGAAAGCATTGCGTGAGAAAGGTATGGTCCTTTACCTTGCCAGCGGTACCGACGAGGAAGATGTCTTGCACGAAGCTACGGAGCTGGGTCTGGCAGAGTTCTTCAACGGCGGGATCTACGGCTCGCAGAATGACATTAAAAAATATTCCAAAAAGATGGTGGTCGACCGCATCATCCGCGAGAACGATCTGCATGGTGATGAACTGCTGGTCTTCGGCGACGGACCGGTCGAGATACGGGAGGTGGTCCATGCCGGCGGCATCGCCATCGGCGTGGCCAGCGATGAGGTGCGGCGCTACGGCCTCAACCCCGAAAAACGCACCCGCCTTATACGTGCCGGCGCCCACATGATCGTGCCGGATTTTTCGCAGAGGAAAAAAATGCTTGAATGTTTGAATGCTTGAATGTTTGAATGCTTGAATGAATGAATTGAAAAGGATATTGATTAATGGATGAGCAAAAGGAATTGTTTGTTGAAGAACTTAAGAAAAGAACCAGAAGATTTGCGGGGGATATTATTTTATTTTGTAATACACTTATCAATTGTAAAGCGTCATCTGTAATAACATATCAGTTGGTAAAAGCAGCTACATCAACCGGAGCTAATTACCGGGCAGCTTGCAGAGCCAGATCAAAATCCGAATTTTATAGTAAGATTTGCATAGTAGTGGAAGAAATAGATGAATCGGTTTATTGGCTGGAGATTATTGATGATGTTAATTTGTCTGAAGATAAAGAAGAATTAAAGAGATTGCTAAAGGAGGCTATTGAATTGACTAAAATAATGTCTTCCATAAAAAATAAATTACACATAAAATAGATTATTTTCACTCATTCACTCATTCAAGCATTCAATCATTGATATGTCATCAAAGAAGAGTTCATATTATTTAGGCCTGGACATCGGCGGTACCAAATGTGCTGTCGTCCTGGGCGACAGGGATCTTAACATCCTTGAAAAAATCACCTTCCCCACCCGCACCACCGAGCGGGGCTGGCAGGGGGTGGTGGATGAGTTCCTGGCCCATGCCCGTTCCCTGGTGGAGAAGTACGGTGCCGGCAACCTGGTGAAGACCGGCATCAGCTGCGGCGGGCCGCTGGACTCCAGGAAAGGTGTCATCTACTCCCCGCCCAACCTGCCCGGCTGGGATGCGGTGCCCATCGTAAAGATCTTTGAGGAGGCGCTGGGCGTGCCTGCCGAAGTGCAGAACGATGCCAACGCCAGCGCCCTGGCTGAGTGGATGCTGGGAGCCGGGAAGGGAACGCAGAACATGGTCTTCCTCACCTTCGGCACCGGCATGGGGGCCGGACTGATCCTCGACGGCCGCCTGTATGCAGGCACCAACGACCTGGGGGGTGAGGTGGGCCACGTGCGTATGGCCCCGGATGGCCCGGTAGGGTTCAACAAGGCCGGATCGTTCGAGGGCTTCTGCAGCGGCGGGGGCATCGCCCAGCTGGCAAGGAAAATGGCGGCGGAGAAGATGGAGAGAGGGGAGAACGTTGGATTCTGCCCCGAAGAAGAGTATCTGGAGAAGATCACGGCCAAAGAGGTATTTGAGGCAGCACGTGAGGGTGACTCCCTGGCGCAGGAGGTCGTCAGGATCTCATCCGAATATCTGGGGAGGGGTCTGGCAGTACTTATTGACATCCTGAACCCCGAATGTATCGTTATTGGCAGTATCTTTGCACGCAACGAGGAGATGATACGGCCCCACATGGAAAAGACCCTGCAGGAAGAAGCCATCCCGGCCGCCCTCAGGGTGTGCCGCATCGTGCCGGCCGCCCTGGGCGACAGCATCGGCGATTATGCTGCCCTGAGCGTGGCGGTGAAGAAGTAATAAGGCAGAAGTAATAAGGCAGAAGGCAGAAGGAAGGATGATCGATGAAGGATGATTGACGATCGAAGGCTAAAGTATAAAGTATAAAGGCTAAAGGCAAAAGGCAAAAGGCAAAAGTGCCTAAACTAATAACTATTAACTTCCAACACGATACTCGATACTCGTAACTTAATACTGATCTATGGAAACAAAAGACATCATATCCGGCCTCCTTCAACGTCATCCCGCCCTTGAGGTCTGCCGGACGGATATTGAAGCTGCCTGTGAGGCGATTATCGGCAGTTATGAGACGGGTGGCAAGGTGCTTACCTGCGGCAACGGCGGCAGTGCGGCAGACGCCGACCATATCGTCGGCGAGCTGATGAAGAGCTTTGAGGGCCGCCGCCCGCTGGACGAGACCCTCTGGCGCGACCTCGTGGAGGTGGATCCTTCGCGGGGAGCCTACCTGGCCGAAAAGCTGCAGACCGGCCTGCCGGCGATCTCCCTCAACGCCCATACCGCCCTG
>WFRO01000062.1 GCA_015486475.1 Bacteroidales bacterium | reverse complement strand
GAGATACGCTATGCCGTGCATCCTGAAGATGCGAAGTCTTATGACACACAACGGCTGAGAAAAGAGTTCCTGGCCGACAGGATCATGCAGGAGAATGAGATCAACCTGATCTACTCCTTCTACGATCGTTTCATCGTGGGAGGCGCCGTGCCCGTGAAGGAGGATCTGCACCTGGATCCCATTGACCCGCTGAAAGCAGATTATTTCCTCGAGCGCAGGGAGCTGGGCGTGATCAATGTAGGTGGCCCCGGGGAGGTCGTCGCCGACGGAACGACCTATGAGCTGGGCTACAAGGATGCCCTGTACGTGGGCCGGGGTGTGAAAGAGGTGATCTTCCGGAGCAAAGACCCGCAGAAGCCGGCCCGTTATTATCTCAATTCGGCCAATGCCCACACTTCTTATCCGGTGAAGCGGGTGACGCTGGCCGATGCCGAGGTGGTCAATCTGGGATCCCCGGAGCAGTCCAATGAGCGGCAGATCAACAAGCTCCTCGTGCATGGTGTGGTGGACACCTGTCAGGTGCAGATGGGCATGACCGAGCTGAAACCCGGCAGTGTGTGGAACACCATGCCTGCGCATGTGCACAGCCGCCGCATGGAGGCCTATTTTTATTTTGAGGTACCCGGGGGGCAGGCGGTTTGTCATTTTATGGGCGAGCCCAAAGAAACCCGGCATATCTGGCTGGGTAACGAGCAGGCTGTGATCTCACCTCCCTGGTCGATCCATTCGGCCGCCGGCACCTCCAATTACATATTTATCTGGGGCATGGCCGGGGAGAACCTCGACTATGGCGATATGGATTTCCAGGAACCGACAGATCTGCTATAAAAAATTTATAAATAAAAACTTGCAATCATGGGACTTGAGTTATTTGATCTTACAGGGAAGACCGCCCTTGTCACGGGGGGCACACACGGCCTGGGGATGGCTGTGGCGACCGCTCTGGCAGAGGCCGGGGCCACGCTCATCATCAATGGTCATAATAAGGAAAGGCTGGAAAAGGCCAAAGAGGAGTATGCCGCCAAAGGGATCACGGTGGCTACCTATCTTTTCGATGTGACCCGTGAACAGGAGGTGATCGATGCCCTGCAGCGGATGGAGAAAGAGGTTGCCCCTGTGGATATCCTGGTCAACAATGCGGCCATCATCAAAAGGGTCCCGATGCTGGAGATGGAGGTGGAGGATTTCAGGCAGGTAGTGGAGACAGACCTGGTAGGGCCTTTCATTATGGCCCGGCATGTTGTGAAGAGCATGGTGCGCCGCAAGGCAGGGGGCAAGATCATCAATATGTGCTCGATGATGAGCGAGGTGTCCCGCAATACGGTAAGTGCTTATGCAGCTGCCAAGGGAGGACTGAAGATGCTGACCAAAGAGATGGCCGACGAGTGGGCGCGATACAACATACAGGCCAACGCCATCGGTCCCGGCTATTTTGCCACCGAGCAGACGGCTCCCATCCGTGAGGGAGGGCATCCTTTCAATGAGTTCATCATCAAACGCACGCCGGCACGCCGCTGGGGCCAGCCCGAAGAGCTGGCCGGCGCGGCGATATTCCTGGCCTCCGCTGCCTCCGACTTTGTGAACGGCCACATCCTCTATGTTGACGGCGGCATCCTGGCCACCCTCGGGAGTCATGCCGGAGAAGAGTGAAATGAAATGAAATAAGTAAAGTGAATGAACATTGTCAGGTCCACCGCACCCCCCTGACCCCCTAAAGGGGGAACCCACCGCACCCCTGGTGATAAAAAGATAGTGGGTGAGGGTTTCCCCTTCAGGGGATTAAGGGGGCGGGAAGGCAAAGCAATATGTTGTTTTTATGATTGAATTGTCACTATTGATAATTTTTAAAAATATTAGAAAATGAAACGAATAATCTGGCTGCTACTGATGGTCGTTCTCCTGGTTTCCTGCGGAAGGAACATAGAGGTGACACTGACCATCCAAAACCCTACGGGACTGGACCGGCCCGATGAGCCGGTGACCATCTCCAGGGCATTTCTCGACTCGCTGGCAGGAGGCATCCCCGAGGGGACCGTGCCCCTGCTGAAAGATGACCAGGCTGCTGTCGTCCCGTCGCAGGCGGATGACCTGAACAAGGACGGCCGCTGGGATGAGCTTTTCCTGCTCATCAACCTGAAACCGCAGGAGGAAAAAACGCTGCATGTGTCCTTCGTCAAACCGGAAGAGATGCCCGCTTTTGTGCAGCGGGCCAATATCCGTTTTGCCAACTATCCGGAGCACAAGGAACTGGATCATGCCAAAAGGCTGCGCTCTAACGACTCACCCAGCACGCAGAAAGCCTTCCAGATGGAAGGGCCTGCCTGGGAGAATGACAAGGTGGGGTTCCGGAACTATTACGATGCCCGCAACGGCATCGATATCTTCGGCAAGAGAGTCTCCCGCATGGTGCTGGACAGTGTGGGCCTGATCCCTCACTCGTATCATGTGCTGAAACCCTGGGGGATGGATATCCTCAAGGTGGGCAACTCGCTGGGCGCCGGAGCCATTGCCCTGATGGTGGGAGATTCGGTGTACCGTGTGGACCTGCCGAAAGAGGGCACTTATGACAGGATCGCAGATGGCCCCCTGCGTGCGATCTTCCGTCTGGGATATTACGGATGGCAGGCCGGCGGCAATGTCTACGATATCGTGGATGAAATAAGTATATGGGGAGGAACGGAGTTTTACAAAAGCAGTATCACGGTCAAAGGGCTTACCGGCAACGAATCCCTGATCACCGGCATTGTTCGTCACTGCGATTCCCTGTATGTGGGCAACCCCAATGACCAGTATGTATTTTTCGCCACCCACTGTAACCAGGCGTATGAAGGCGAAAAGCTGGGCATGGCCATCCTGGTGAAAAGTGATGACTTCATCTCCACCATCAATGCCCCCGGGGAAGGCAAGGGGGTCATCAACACCTATATGGTCGATCTGAAGCTGCACAATGACCGGCCCACTTCCTACTGTTTCTATTCAGGATGGGAAAAGCAGGACAGCCGTTTTGCTGACAGGGAGTTCTTTCAGAAGGTGATCAGTGATGACGCCCAACGGATGGCGCATCCTGTGATCGTGAAATAAACCCAAGATATTTCAACCGGATTATGAAGCATCCAATGTATCCTTAACCCCACGCGCCCCCCCGGTACAGGGGGATATATGGAATAATGGAATAATGGAATAATGGAATAATGCCTGCCTGCCGCCTGCCTGCCGGTAGGCAGGGTAGGCAGGGAAGATTGGTGAAGGGATAAAGCAATAAAAATGAGGATATATCTCAATAATAACTCCTCAACCCGTTACTCGATACCCGATACACTCAATTCGTAACTCGTAACTCCACCCTCCACACTTATTATGGGGTCAGGGGGGCAAAGGGTTAACCCCAGCTAATGCATTAGTTCAGCTATTTTTTAGCTTCCTAATGCGTAATCCGGGTTAACAGTTATGTCCGGGGAGAGGCAAAGGGAGGGGTGATCTCCTGCATCCTCTCCCTGACCTTTTGCTCTTCGTTGCGGCGTTTTTCCCCGTCCCATCCCAGGCGGCCGGCAAAAAGGCTGAGGATATCCTCCAGGTCTTTGCGTACCCCGGCTATATCGAAAAGGAGGCGGCCGCTGCGCCGTTCCAGGAAGTCGAGCGGTTCGCAGACCATCTCATGGTCCAGGGCATATTCTGCCTCTGCAATAGCCGGCGTTTTACCTTCCTTTTCAGCCCCGGCAAGGATATCCTCCGCTTTCCGGCCGTATTTCATCACCATCTCATCCACCTCGTGATCCCCATAGTGGGCAAATCTCTTCTGCATCTCTTCCCGGAAGGCCATGACAGTTTCCTGCCGGGCAAAAGGAGCTTCCGTCAGCGGGATGTTTTTGGTATGGCATTTCCTTTTCCCCGGCCATCCTCCTTTGCGTACGATGGTGTTCACCACCTTCTCTGCCATTTTGCGGTAACCTGTCAGTTTCCCGCCGGCCATGGAGATCAGTCCGTGTTCCGAGATGAAGATCTCATCCTTGCGGGAGATCTCGGAGGCGGATTTGCCCTCTTCATAGATAAGCGGCCGGATGCCGGCCCAGGAGGAGAGGACATCTTTTTCGTCCAGGGAGAGGGTGGGGAAGAGGTAGCGTATGGCATTGAGGATATAATCCACATCCTCTTCCAGCACGGGCGGATGGTCCTTGTCGCCGGTATATGGCGTGTCGGTGGTTCCGGCATAGGTGATCCCGTGACGCGGGATAAGGAAGAGCATACGGCCGTCGGGAATGTCGAAGTAGATGGGGTTGTCGAGGGGGAAGGTCTCTTTGTTGAAGACCAGGTGGACGCCCTTGGTGATAAAGAGATGCTTCCCTTTCAGGGAGTTATCTTTCCTGCGCAGGTCGTCCACCCAGGGGCCGGCAGCGTTGACCACGAAGCGTCCCTGTACGGTGAGCGTCCGGCCTCCGAGGCGGTCGGTACAGCTCACACCGTTGATCATCCCTTTGCCGTCATACAGCAGGTCCGTCACCTCCGTATAGTTGATGACGCGGGCGCCGTGTCTCACGGCCGTTTTCACCACCTCTATGGTCAGGCGGGCATCGTCGGTCATGTACTCGGCATAATAGCCACTTCCTTTCACTTTTTCTTCCGGGAGCAACGGTACTTTTTGCAAGGTCTCCGCCTTGCTCAGCATCCTTCGCCGGTCATCTCCTTTGACGCCTGCCAGCAGGTCATACATGGTAAGGCCCATCCAGATCATTCCTTTGCCCATACTGCCGCCTTTCAGCACCGGCAGCATCATTTTTTCAGGGACCACCAGATGGGGCGCCAGGTGGTGCACGATGGCGCGTTCCCTGCCCGTCTCGGCCACCACATGGAACTGCAGCTGCTTCAGGTAGCGCAGTCCTCCGTGGATCAGCTTGGTGGAGCGGCTGCTCGTCCCCCCGGCGAAGTCCCCTTTTTCTATCAGGGCCGTTTTCAGTCCGCGGGAGGCAGCGTCCAGCGCTATACCGGCGCCGGTGATCCCCCCGCCGATGATAACCACGTCAAATGCTTCCGCGGCCAGTTCCTTCAGGATCTGCTCCCGCTGAAAGAAGGAGAAACCTGAATGTTGTGTGTTGTGCTGGTCTGGCATTATATTACTCATTAATAATTCATCATTCCAGGGTCATTAGACTGCTGCGCAGTCGAAATTAG
>WFRO01000061.1 GCA_015486475.1 Bacteroidales bacterium | reverse complement strand
TTTCCTGTACAGCCGTTCCAAAGCACTGGCTCAGGAGGCGGTGATGCAGGCAGCTGCTGAAGGGCTGGATGCCCTGGTGGTCAATCCTTCGGCGGTCATCGGCAGATACGACTATAAACCTTCCATGCTGGGGAAGGCGGTCCTGCTGATGGCGAAGAACCAAATGCCGGCCCTCATCCCGGGGGGATACAACTGGGTGGATGTCCGGGATGTAGCCGAAGGCACGGTCAATGCCCTGGAGAAGGGCAGGCCGGGAGAAGCTTATCTGCTGGCCGGGCACTGGGAGAGCCTGCAGGGTCTCCATGAAATGGTGAGCGAACGGATGGGCAGGAAGAAAAAACTGCCTGTATTCCCTGCGTGGATGGCCCGCGCGGGCATCCCTTTCATGGGGGTGGCGGCCCGCCTGAAAGGCGAAGAACCGCTTTATACACAGGAGTCCATCACGATCCTGCAGGAGTCCAATCCCCATGTCAGCTTTGACAAAGCGGCCCGTGAGCTGGGGTACCGGTCCCGGCCGCTCGAAGAGACCGTGGAGGATACGCTCCATTGGTTCCGGGAAATGAAATATTTATAATCCACCAAACAACAAGATCATGACCGATCTGCACTGGTTCAATGTTTTTCTGTATGCCTGGATGGGACTGGCCGTAGTGATCTTCATCTTCATGACAAGCCTGAAGATCGCCGCTCCTTACGGACGGTATACCCGGGAAGGATGGGGTGCATTTATCGGCAACCGGGCCGCCTGGGTGCTGATGGAGATCCCGTCACTGATCCTGTTCATGACTTTTTTCCTGACAGGATCCCTTCATCATGACGGGGTGACCTGGTTCTTTTTTGCCGTGTGGGTGTTCCACTATACCAACCGGTCGCTGATCTATCCATTCCGGACACGCACGCAGAAGAAAAAGATGCCGCTTTCCGTCATGTTCATGGGGATGTTCTTTAACCTGGTCAATGCCACGACCAATGGCTATTACCTGGGATATATCCAGCCTGTTTATCCGGCAGGATGGTGGCACGATCCCCGTTTTCTGGCAGGTGTTCTTATTTATCTGGCAGGGGTGGTGATGAACTGGTGGGCCGACGGCCGCCTGATCGGCCTGCGCAAGGACAATGGTACGGATTATGCCATTCCTTACGGAGGCATGTTCCGCTATGTGAGCTGCCCCAATTACCTGGGTGAGATGATGGAATGGGGCGGTTTCGCCCTGATGGCATGGAACCTGCCGGCACTGGCCTTTTTTGTATGGACGGTCTCCAACCTGTTGCCCCGCGCCCTGAACCACCATGCCTGGTACCGGCAGAAGTTCCCGGATTATCCCGGGGAGAGAAAAGCGGTTGTCCCGTTCATTATATAGATATTTCATATATTCTGTGTATATTCGGGTTGAATTTATAGAGGGGATCATAAATACTTGTCTTTGATGAAAAGAGCGAAAATAAGCGGCTTATTACTTATATTTCTTGCCGTTTTTCCCGTATACTCACAGACAGATTCCACCCAGGTACAGCTGCAGGATACGGCCCATCCCAATCTGTTGCAGCGAATGGCGCTGAAACGCGAGATGAAGATCAAGGAAGGCAAGCTGATGATCACGCCTTTTCTGGCTCCGGGATATACGCCCGAACTGGGCCTGACCTTTGCGGCCGGCGGTCTGGTGAGCTTCAAGACCGATAAAAAAGATCCCCTGATGAAAAGGTCTTCCATCCCTGTTTCTATCTCTTATTCCACCCGGAAAGCCTTGGTATTCAGTACACAGCTGACCTCCTACTGGTTGCATGACAAGGTGCGTCTCAACGGGGATTTCTGGTTGAAGAATATGCCCGACAACTACTGGGGCATCGGCTATGAGAAAGCATCGACGGTCCCCAAATCGGACAGCACCACGGCATACCACCGGCTATGGTGGTGGGTCAATCCCCGTGTATTGTACCAGATCTTTAATGATTTTTTTATAGGGCTGAACGTGGATTATAATTTTACCCAGGGTAAAAATGCCAGTCTCCCCGTGGCTGACGACCCTTATTATGTTGAATACAATGACAGGCCTCTGAACGGAGGGATGGGGATCATCATCCGGTATGATTCGCGCGATGTCCCGGTAGATGCACGGAAAGGATGGTATTTTAACTTTACTACCACTGCCTATTCGACAAAGCTGGGTGGCGATAATAACTACCAGATCTATCTGGTCGATTACCGGCAGTACAAAACCATCAAACGTGATGGAAGCACCCTGGCCTGGCAGATCAAGGGCCGTTTTGGATCGGGAAGCATCCCTTATGGTGAAATGGCACAATTGGGTACCCCTTTCGATCTGCGGGGATACCACTGGGGACAATACCGAGACCGCAATATGGCATTTGCCATTCTGGAATACCGGTACATGTTCTGGAGGAAAAAGAAGAACCGGCTCAGCAAAAGTGGTGCGGTGGGATGGCTGGCGGGCGGAACGGTCTATCACGAATGGGAAAAGACGACCAGCCTGAATCGCTGGTTGCCCAACGGGGGCATAGGATATCGCCTGGAGGTACAACCCCGTATGATGCTCCGGATCGATATGGGATTCGGCCGGAATACCAATGGATTTTACTTTAACTTTTATCAGGCTTTCTGAGATAAAAAAAGACGCCCGCAGGCGTCTTTTTTTAGATGATCACTCTTATTTTTCGTGTTTTGCGAGGAACTTCGCGATGCCGTCCTGCGTCGGCTCGATGGCTTCGTCGCCGGGATGCCAGTCGGCCGGACACACCTCGCCGTGCTCTTCATAGAACTGCCAGGCATCGATGACACGAAGCACTTCGTCAACACTGCGTCCCAGCGGCATGTCGTTGACCACCTGATGACGAATGATGCCATCCAGATCGATCAGGAACAAACCCCGGTAGGCCATCGGAGTACCTTCAAAACTGACCTCTCCGTCATCATCATATTCATATTCCCCGGCCAGGACATCATAGTTCTCCGAGATCACCAGCGACTGATCGGATATGAGAGGGTACTTCACCCCTTTGATACCTCCGTCATGCAACTCGGTCTGCAACCATTTCCAGTGTGAGAACTGGGAATCCACCGAACAGCCTACCACCGCCGTATTCCTTTTATCAAACTCTGCCATCCGCTCCTGGAACGCCAGGATCTCAGTGGGACAGACAAAGGTGAAATCGGCCGGGTAAAAGAAAAGTATTACATACTTCTTGCCCAGATACTGATCAAGCGAGAAATTTTCCACAATATCGCCTCCGTTGATCACTGCCGGAGCAGAGAACGTCGGGGCCTTTTTTCCTACTAATACACCCATTTTTCTGAATTTTTGTTATACTTATTTTGACTTATTAAACAGAGGATAAAGATATAAAGTTTTTTTCATTCCCACTATGACCCTTGATCTTTTTATGAAATCCTGAACAAAAGGGGCCGGGATCGATGAATGACGATCGATGATCGATGAAGGGCGAAGGACCAAAGGTCAAGAAGTATGAAGAGTATGAAAAGTATGAAAAGTGGGAAGAGGGCATAGCGCATAGAGCATAGCGCATAGCGCAGTTCTACACTGCACCATGCACCTAGCACCCAGCACCCTGCACCCTGCAAATGCCAGTGGCTACGGGCGCCTACGCTATCCTTCGACGGGCTTAGAAAACAGCTTCAGCGACAGCCTTGCCTGCCGGTTGGCAGGCGTGCGGATGAAGGATGCTGGAGCGATAGCGGAAGTCCCGGCTTGCCGGGGATCGATTAACTACGAACTACGAACTATGAACCATGAACCATGAACTACGAACCCTCTCACCTGAAATCAATGATCTCCGGTTTATGAGGCCGGAAGTTGTAGGGGGTATAGTTCTTTTCGCCGGAGAGGACGATGGTCTGGTAATGGGCTTCTTCGGGGAGT
>WFRO01000060.1 GCA_015486475.1 Bacteroidales bacterium | reverse complement strand
TCAAAAAAAAGCACCGGTTTTATCCGGTGCTAAAAATAACGTTTTTGAAAAAGAGACAAAATCTTTTTCGGGAAATGGTTCTTAATTACAACCCGAAGACCTCTTTCAGACGGTCCACATAGTCCAGCTTTTCCCAGGCAAAGAATTCCACGTTCTTGAAATGTTTCTCTTTGCCATTCACCACGCGGGTGACAGTGTCCTGATGGGTGTTGTACTGTACTTCCACCTCTTCGGTATAAGGATCACGCCCGAAATGTCCGTAGGAGGAGGTGGCACGGAAGACAGGATTTTTCAGCCCGAAGCGTTTCACGATGGCATAGGGCCGCAGGTCGAAGACCTCTTTGATCTTTTGGGCGATGGCTCCGTCAGTAAGGGTTTTTCCGCTGCCATCTTTCACCCGGGCTGTTCCGTATGTATTAACGAATACTCCTACCGGTTCTGCGATGCCGATAGCATAGGCCAGCTGCACCAGTACCTCGTCGGCGATGCCGGCGGCCACCATGTTCTTGGCAATATGCCGGGCAGCATAAGCGGCCGAACGGTCCACCTTCGAGGAGTCCTTGCCGGAGAAAGCTCCGCCGCCGTGGGCTCCCTTGCCACCATAAGTATCGACGATGATCTTGCGGCCGGTGAGGCCGGTGTCGCCATGCGGGCCCCCGATGACAAATTTTCCCGTGGGGTTGACGATCAGCCGGTAGTCGTCTTCAAAAAGATGCCTGATCCTCTCGGGGCATTTTTTCCTCACCTTGGGGATGAGATACGTCTCGATATCTTCTTTGATCTTATCCTGCATGGCTTTCTGGGCGGTCTCCTCCGCTTCGCGGGAACTGTCTCTGGGGATGACGAACTCATCATGCTGGGTAGAGATCAGCAGGGTGTCGATGCGGATGGGGGTGCCGTTGTCATCATATTCGATGGTCACCTGCGACTTGGAGTCGGGGCGCAGGTAGGTCATGTGTTTGCCCTCCTTGCGGATAGCGGCCAGCTCGCGTAACAGGAGGTGGGCTACCTCCAGGGCCATGGGCATGTAATTGTCCATGTCGCGGTTGGCATAGCCGAACATCATCCCCTGGTCGCCGGCGCCCTGATCCTCTTCATTCTCACGCTCTACACCCTGATTGATGTCGGGGCTCTGCTCGTGGATGGCAGAGATGATCCCACAGGAGTCGGCGTCAAAACGGTACTCGGCTTTGGTATAGCCAATGTCGCGGATCACCCCCCTGACCACATTCTGGATATTCACCCAGGCCTCGGTCTTCACCTCGCCGCCACAGACCACAAGTCCTGTGGTCACCAGCGTCTCACATGCCACCTTAGATTGGGGGTCCTGACGCAAAAATTCATCCAGCAAAGCATCGGAGATCTGATCGGCGATCTTGTCGGGATGTCCTTCCGAAACGGATTCGGATGTAAATAAATAAGGCATAACTTCTCCTTTTTTATGGTTAAAATGTTTCGGGAAAGGGTGGCTGGAGCGACAGGAGGGAATACTGTTTTAGCATTTTTTTCCGTGGTTGCAATCAGCCAAATCTTTCCACAGGGTGACAAAGGAAATATAAAAAGAGGAGATTACAAAATTTTAATAATAGTTGATAAGTTGATAAGTTGATGAGTTGAAGAGTTGATAAGTTAACCACCAACTACGAACCATGAACTACGAACCACGAACATCAAACCTCAAACCCCAAACCTCAAACCTCAAACCACTCCTCACCTCCCCGGTCGATCATTCAGTGGTAAGCTCCCGGAACACTTCCTCGAGGCTGCGGCCGGCGAGGGACAGGCTTTTCAGGGTGAGACCCTGTTCCACGGCCAGGCGGAAGATCTCTTCGCGGATATCCGTGTCGCAGGTGAGGACACAGGCATGCCCGCCGGCGGGAGATACCTCTTTGACATGCTCCAGGTTCCTGAGGAGATCCACAGGAACCGCTTCGGCAAACTCGGTATGGATGGTACAGAGGCTTTGCTGTTCCCGCAGGTTGACCAGCGACTGCTCGGTCTCGTCGGCGATGATCCTGCCCTTGTGGATGATGATCACCCGGTCGCACACCGCCTCCACCTCCTGCATGATGTGGGTGGAGAGCAGCACCGTCTTTTCGCGGCCCAGCGACCGGATGAGCTCCCGGATCTCCACGATCTGGTTGGGGTCGAGGCCGGAGGTGGGCTCGTCGAGGATGAGGATGTCGGGATCGTGCAGCAGCGCCTGGGCCAGCCCCACCCGCTGCCGGTATCCTTTCGAGAGCGAACCGATCTGCTTGTGCTGCTCCGGGCCCAGCCCCGTCAGGCCGATGATCTCTTCCACCCTTTTCTTTTTCTCCCGGCCCAGCTTGTAGATACCGCCTACGTAACTCAGGTACTCACGCACATACATCTCCTGGTACAGGGGGTTGTGTTCGGGAAGGTAACCGATCATCTTCCGTACCTCCAGCAGGTTGTTGCGCACCTCCAGGCCATTGACCAGCACCTCCCCGGAAGAGGGAGGGAGAAAACCCGTGATGATCTTCATCATCGTGGACTTACCGGCCCCGTTGGGCCCCAGAAAACCGGTGACATGACCCTTCTCAACGGAAAAAGAAACCCGGTCCAGGGCTTTCTGCTCACCGTACCATTTTGTTATATTCCTGGCTGTTATTGACATGGAAAAGAGACTGAAATTCTTGATCGATCAGCAATGAAAAGCGCTTGCGATTTTCTATTGCTGATTTTGGGTTTAAAGTTAATAAATAATCGAAGGGAAAGCCCTGTTTTCCCTTCCCGCGGATCCATCTTCTGTGATCAAAAATAAATTTGTCCTCTCATGCAACAAACGGGAAGGTTTTTCGTCATATAAATGAAAGCAGTAGGTTTTGCGGGTTTATGAATAGGTTAACATCTCAAAAGGGAACTGAAAGGTTCCCTTTTCTTTTTTGTATTTTTATGCCGGCGTCAGGGAAGAGAAGGGTGGATATTTGAAGGGACGGATACCTGTAATCTCACAAAACCGGATGTTATGAGTATCACTTTACTGGGTTTTCTCATTTATCTGTTGCTGGTCCTGCTGGTAGGTTTTATGACCTACCATTCCAACAAGTCCCATGAAGATTTTTTTATTGCGGGTCGCAAGCTCAACCCCTGGGTGGTGGCGTTTTCCGAGCGGGCCTCGGGTGAGTCGGCCTGGTTGCTGGTAGGGTTGCCGGGAGCGGCCCTGGCAGCCGGTTTTCTGCATGTGTGGACGGCCCTGGGGTGTGTGCTGGGCATCATTTTCTACTGGTTCGTGATCGCCAAAGACCTGCGGGTACAGTCCGAGAATTACGGGGCCATTACCCTGCCCAACTTTTTTTCGGAAAAACTGGGCGAAGGCGGGAATATGATCCGTCTTTTCTCCTCGCTCATCATTGTTTTCTTTTTCACCTTTTATCTGGCGGCCCAGTTCAACGGCGCCGGCAAGGTGTTGTTCGTCACTTTTGGCATCCCGCAGTTCTGGGGTATCGTCCTGGGGGCAGTGGTGATCATCTTCTATACCATGATGGGCGGATTTTTCGCTGTGGCCTGGACCGACTTTATCCAGGGGATCATCATGATCGGCACGCTGGTGATCCTGCCGGTGATCGGACTGATCGAGATCGGTGAGACAGGCCACTCGCTGCGGGAGGCTGTTCATCTCGCCGGGCCCCACTATGCCAGCCTCACAGGAGGAGCCACGGGGCTGGCAGCCGTGAGCGTGGTGATCGGCGGTCTCAGCTGGTTCTTCGGATACATGGGACAGCCGCATCTGCTCACACGGTTCATGGCCATAAAGGAC
>WFRO01000059.1 GCA_015486475.1 Bacteroidales bacterium | reverse complement strand
ATCCTGCTCTTTCTGACGGTGAGCGTGCTGTATGTCGCTTTCTGGCTCAACATGTCGGTGTGGCTGTCGGTGAAGTTCCGCCAGCCGGCCACCTCGGCGCTCACCGGCATCGCGGTGTGGATCTTCTTCACCATTTTCTACAGTATGATCATCAAGGGGATCAACTCTCCTGCCCTGCAGGCCAACCCTGCCTATCAGCTTTTCCTGGTGAAGCTGCGTCTGGGGCTGATGCGTCTGGCACCGAATGCTCTCTACAGCGAGGCGGTGAGCACCCTGCTGATGCCGTCGGTGCGCAGCCTGGGTCCCCTGACGATGGAGCAGCTCAGCGGCGCCCTCCCCGGGCCGTTGCCGCTGGGGCAAAGCGTTATGCTGATATGGCCCCACATCACGGCCCTCGTCGCCGGCACCGTCCTCTGGTTCGTCCTGGCCTATGTGCCCTTCATGCGGAGGGAGATAAGATCGAGGTAAAGGAACGATGAAGGGCGAATGATGAATGACGAACAAGATCCTTCGTTCATCGATCATCGATCATCGTTTTCCGATCTTTTCCTTGATCCGGTCCACGAGGTAGTACATCATGGGGACGAGGAATACGGTCAGCATGAGGGAGGAAAGCAGTCCGCCGATGATCACCCATGCCAGACCGTTTTTCCATTCACTGGCTGTTCCTTTGGCCAGGGCGATGGGCAACATGCCGATGGTCATGGCCAGGGTGGTCATCAAAATGGGACGCATACGTTCCTTCCCAGCCTCGATCAGGGCTTCCTTGTAATGCATACCCCTTGCTTTCAACTGGTTGGTGAAGTCGACGATCAGGATGGCATTTTTGGTCACCAGTCCCATCAGCATGATGATCCCCAAAAGGGTGAACAGGGTGATATTGTTCAGGGTGAGGTTCAATGCCAGGAAGGCCCCGATGACCGCCACTGGTATCCCGAAGAGAGCGACGAAAGGATAGACGTAGTTGTCGTAAAGAGCCACCATGATCAGATAGATCAGGATGAACGAGATCAGCATGACGGAGCTAAGCGCTCCGAAGCTCTCGTTCTGGGTTTTTACATCCGATTCCCAGGTGAGCTGGATCCCTTTGGGCAACGGATGTTCTTCGAGATATTTTTTCACATCCGCGGCCAGTGTGCCCGAAGGTCTTCCGAAAGATTCGGAGGTGAGGGTGATGGCCGGCTGGCGGTTGAGCCTTTCCAGCTTCGAAGGCGAGTTATCCTGGACAATGGTGGCAAACCGGGAAACTTTCAGAGGAACATGCATTGGGTTGACCACGACCAGGTTCCTGACATCTTCGTAATTGCGGCGGTTGAAGTTATCCAGACGGATCTCCACGGGGTATTCCGTTCCTTTATTGTCCACCAGTACGGCATCGTCGTTCCCCGTGAAAGCCGTACGCAGGGTCATGCCTACGTATCCGGTGGTCAGGCCCAGCCGCTGCATTTTGTCCTTGTCGGGGATGACCTTGTATTCGGGGGTCCCCTCTTCCACGGACAGCCGTACGTTGTCGGCGCCGGGGATGTTCTCAATGGCGGCCTGAAGCTTTTTGGAGGTGCTCAGGACCGTGTCCAGGTCGCTCCCGCTGAGGGTGATCTGGATAGGTGCGGTGCGGGGGATCAAACCCAGTTCGGACATGGAAAAGTTGATCCCCGGGAACCGCCGGTTGAGCTCTTTTTTCAGGCTCTTCATGTAGGTGAGGGTTGTCACTTTCCTCTCCTTCAGGGGCTTTAGCTGGATGGTGAACTCGGAAATATAGGGAGATCCGATCCCCAGGCTCCCGATGCCGGTGCTGGGACCGGCAATGTTACTGAAAAGCGTGGCCACTTCGGGTTGTTGCAGGATGAAGTTCTCCACCTTCTGGCTGGAGATATTGTTCTGCTGAACGGTAGTGGTCTTGTCATATTCCAGTTTCAGGCTGAACTTGCCCTGATCACCGGTGGACATCATCTCTTCGCCGATGATCCCCTGTTTCATGATGACTCCCGTGAGTAACAACAGTGCGATGACGATCCCCGAGAATATGAGTTTGTGCTCCAAAACCCAATCCAACAGTCTGCCGTACCATTCGATAAAAAGCTGTAGCTGCTTCTCGAACCAGAGCAGGAAACGGTTCAGGATGTTGGTGGGTTTCATGTCATCTTTTTTGCCGATGCGCGAGACCATCCAGGGTGTGAGGGTAAAGCCTACGAGCAGACTGGTGAGGGTGGAGACGATCACCACCATGGAGAACTGTGTGAGCATGCCGGCCACGAAAACCTGGATGAAGAGGAT